>NZ_JBFODJ010000021.1:0-11794 GCF_040908265.1 Aeromonas sp. R5-1 | reverse complement strand
CTGGAGGAAGATCGACTGGACACAGCCTTGCCCCCTCAACTCAAATCCAATTTATGAATAATCAGTCAAAAAAGTGCTTATCTGAACAGCATTGCCGTTTATCGGGGGCTTTTTCATGTCAGGGGTTCAGTTCTCCCTCTTCTGCCCCGCAGTTTTATCCCTCCCGCCGGGGCGATATTCAAAAATTCACGAGCCAAATCACCTCCTTTCACAAGCGCAGAGCCCGCAAATTCATTACACTGCCAGCGGTCTTTTCTATCGGGAGTGCTGCTGCAGTATGGAAATATTGATCCTGTTTGGATTGATTTTGCTCAATGGCGTCTTTGCCATGTCGGAAATCGCCATCGTGACGGCACGCAAGGCACGCCTCGCCAAAATGGCGAGCGAAGGGAGCCGCTCCGCCGCCATCGCCCTCAAGCTCGGGGAAGATCCGACCCATTTCCTCTCCGCCGTACAGATCGGCATCACCAGCATCGGCCTGCTCAACGGTATCTATGGCGAGTCCCTGCTGGCCCAGCCCTTCGCCCTCTGGCTGCAGGAGTGGGGGCTCTCCCCCAAGAGCAGCAGCCTGCTCGCCACCGTCATCGTGGTCGTGCTGGTCACCTATCTCTCCATCGTGGTAGGGGAGCTCGTGCCCAAACGCCTCGGACAGCTCAGCGCCGAGCGCATTGCCTGTCTGGTAGCCCGCCCCATGCTCTGGCTGGCGACCCTGACCCGTCCCTTCGTCTGGTTGCTCTCCGCCTCCACCAATGCCAGCCTGCGGCTGCTGCGGGTCGATCAGCGCAGCAGCAACAACGTCACTCAGGAGGAGATCCACGCCATGCTGGTGGAGGGCTCCGAAGCGGGGGTGATCGAGGACCATGAGCACACTATGTTGCGCAACGTGTTCCGCCTCGACGAACGCAGCCTGGCCTCCCTGATGGTGCCGCGCAGCGACATCCGCTATCTGGACCTGTCACTGCCGCTGGAAGTGAACCTCCAACGTCTGGTGGAGTATCGCCACAGCTTCTTCCCTGTCTGTGACGGCAGCCTGTCGGATCTCGTCGGCATCCTCAACGTCAGCAAGGTGCTGCACGCCTACATCAAGGGAGAACCCATCGATCTGGCGGCGCTGACCCAGGACGGCAGCCTGCTGCCGGAGACCCTCAACGGCCTGGAGCTGCTCAACCACTTCCGTACCCACTCCGAGCACATGGTGCTGGTGGTGGACGAGTATGGCGAACTGCAGGGGCTGGTCACCCAGCAGGATCTGCTGGAAACCCTGGCCGGCGACTTCCAGCAGGAAGATGGGGAGGACAACTGGGCCTTCCAGCGCGCCGACGGCAGCTGGCTGCTCGACGGCCTCATTCCACTGCCAGAATTGAAGGACTGTCTGGAGCTGGTTCGTCTGCCGGAAGAAGAAAAACATCACTATCACACCCTTGGAGGGCTTATCATGCTGCTCCTTGGCCGCCTTCCCCAGACCGGAGACCTGGTCACCCTGGAACAGTGGCAACTGGAAATCGTGGATATGGACGGCCTGCGCATCGACAAGGTACTTGCCATGCCCTTGACCGACCAACCCAGCTAACCTGCGGAGTTTGCATGTATGGAGCAGTTTTACCACCTGGCTCACGCCTTTATGCATCAGGATCTGGCGACACTCTCTGATCCCAAGATGGTCTTCATGGTCTATGTCGTCCTGCTGACCTTCCTGGTGCTCGAGAATGGCTTTATCCCCACCGCCTTCCTGCCAGGGGATACCCTGCTGATCCTGACCGGCGTGCTGATCTATCAGGGGGTGTTGCCGATGGCGGTGGTCCCGCTGCTGATCATGGCGACCTTCGTCGGTACCTGGCTTGGCTACATGCAGGGGCGTTTCCTCGGCCACACCCGGATGTATCACAGGCTGATGTCCCACCTCGATGACAAGCACAAGGAGAAGGTGCACTACCTGCTCAACAAGTACGGCATCATCACCCTGATCACCGCCCGCTACATCGCCTTCGTGCGTACCGCCTACCCCTATATCGTCGGCGCCAACGAGATCCCCCAGGGGCGCTTCCTGGTGGTCAACCTGATCAGCTCCATCATGTGGATCTGCCCCCTGGTCGGGCTGGGTTACTACCTGAGCCACACCAAGCTGGCCGCGCAGTATGAGTCCCAGTTTCTCAGCGTCATTCTCTACCTGCCGGTCGTGCTGCTGGTGGGCGGCCTCATCGCTCTGGTCTGGCGCTGGTGGAGCAGACGCAAGCCCGGCGTCTCCAGAGAGTGAGACAAACCACAGGGTCGCCCACAGGCGGCCCTTTTTTTATGGAAAATAGTGGCGAATTCCCCCTGCTCGCTCTTGTAAAGCAGGGGCAAAAATGAGTGAATCTAGCGCCTTTTTTCGCTGTGGATGGAGTTGGTTGTATGGGGTGTTGGATTCGCGCAATCGCGCTGGTAGGTGGATTGATGGGACTGCTGGGTTCGCAGACAGCCCTGGCGACCCCCAACCCGGCCAAGCTGCAGCTCAAATCGGGCAGTGCCCTGGTGATGGACGTCAACACCGGCAAGACCCTGTATCAGAAAAACCCCACCCGGGTGCGCCCCATCGCCTCCCTCACCAAGCTGATGACGGCGCTGGTGGTGCTGGATGCCCGCCAGAACCTCAATCAGACCCTGACCATCGATCAGAACGACAGGGACAACATCAAGCACACCTATTCACGGGTGCGCATGGGCACCCAGGTCAGCCGCCGTGACGCCCTGCATCTGGCGCTGATGTCCTCCGAAAACCGCATGGCCTCGGCGCTTGCCCGCCACTACCCGGGGGGTCGCCAGGCCTTCATCCGCGCCATGAACAACAAGGCCAGACAGCTCGGCATGCGCAACACCCGCTACTATGACTCCACCGGTCTCTCGACCCGCAACGTCTCCACCGCCCAGGATCTGGCCAAGCTCCTCTCTGCGGCCTATCGACAGCCGCTGATCCGTGAATTCACCCAGGACACCAGCAGGGAGATGCGCTTTCACAAGCCGGCCTACAGCCTGATGTTCAACAATACCAACCCGCTGGTGAAGAACCCGGACTGGGATGTACGCCTCTCCAAGACAGGCTATACCGACGAAGCGGGCCGCTGCCTGCTGATGCGTGCCAAACCGGATCGTCAGGAGCTCGCCATCGTACTGCTCAACTCGGTGGGCAAACGCACCCCTGTCGGGGATGCCAACCGCATCCGCAAGTGGCTGAAAAGCTGATTCTCTCCACGAAGACATGAAAGGATGCCGCGGCATCCTTTTTTATTGCCAGCCAAACGCCTCAGCAGGCCGCCAGAGGGCGCCAGCCCCGCACAGCATAGATGCGCATGGTTCGTGCCCCCAGGTAGCCACAGGCACGACCACGGGATGCGTCAGCAGCCTGCCAGGCAAGACACGTGGAGAGTGGTGACCCGGGGGCACGTGCAGCAAGGGGGAACCGTCCCCCATGGGAGCGTCAGGGAGAAGGACACGAGAGAGACAACCCCATGATGGGGAGGAGGATATCGCCCATAAAAAAACAGCCCCGACTGACGTCGAGGCTGTCTGTATGGTGCGCCCGAGAGGATTCGAACCTCTGACCACCTGGTTCGTAGCCAGGTACTCTATCCAGCTGAGCTACGGGCGCTCACAACTTGTTGCACTGCTTGAAATATGGTGCGCCCGAGAGGATTCGAACCTCTGACCACCTGGTTCGTAGCCAGGTACTCTATCCAGCTGAGCTACGGGCGCTCATAAATTGTTGCACTGCTTTAAACATGGTGCGCCCGAGAGGATTCGAACCTCTGACCACCTGGTTCGTAGCCAGGTACTCTATCCAGCTGAGCTACGGGCGCTCATAAATCATTGTATTGCTTGAAATGGTGCGCCCGAGAGGATTCGAACCTCTGACCACCTGGTTCGTAGCCAGGTACTCTATCCAGCTGAGCTACGGGCGCCCTGTTTTCAAACGATAAAAAAAGCTTACTCAACAGTAAGCCTTCCTTAGTGCCGACTTGCTTATGGTCAACACATGACTCCAAGAGTCAAATATGGTGCGCCCGAGAGGATTCGAACCTCTGACCACCTGGTTCGTAGCCAGGTACTCTATCCAGCTGAGCTACGGGCGCAAAATGGCGGAGAAGGGGGGATTCGAACCCCCGATGCGGGTATAAGCCGCATACTCCCTTAGCAGGGGAGCGCCTTCAGCCTCTCGGCCACCTCTCCGTTTGCGGGGCTGATAATACTTCACAGGGATTTTTAGTCAAACACTTTTTTGGAGAAAACAGAGCGTTCGCTCAGCATTTGGCCAAAGAGTGGAATATTCAAGCAATATCGACACTTACCCAGTAGTTTCGCGCTCTGCAGGCCGATTTGCAGGCCCCTGAAAAACAAAAGGCGACATCCGGGATGTCGCCTTCAGGCAGCCATGAAATGGCTTAGAAATTCGGTTGGCCCGGGACTTTCTCGGCCTGTATCCGCATGTAGATCTCTTCGCGGTGTACGGAAACCTCTTTCGGTGCATTCACACCGATACGAACCTGGTTCCCTTTTACGCCCAGTACGGTAACGGTTACTTCGTCACCAATCATCAGGGTTTCCCCTACACGACGAGTCAAAATAAGCATTCGCTTGCTCCTGTATCCTGTTTTGTATTTATATCGATATGCGCCATTATCTTACAAAGATACCGATATGGTAAATGGTTGAAACTAAATCAATCAGGGATTGTTTCCCAAGGGCTGCTCATGAGGCTCTTGATCCAACCCGAACGCCGAGTGCAACGAACGCACGGCCAGCTCCAGGTACTTCTCGTCAATCACCACGGATATCTTGATTTCAGAGGTGGAGATCAGCTGCATGTTGATCCCTTCCTCACCCAATACCTTGAACATGGTGCGCGCTACACCAGGATGATTCCACATGCCGACCCCGACGATGGAGACCTTGGCGATCTCTCCGTTGCCCTGCACGCAGGCGGCCCCCAGCTCGCTGGCGGTCTCCTCCAGCAAGGCGCGGGCCCGGCGATAATCATCGCGATTCACCGTGAAGGTGAAGTCGGCGGTACCATCCCCCATGGTGTTCTGCACTATCATGTCGACATCTATGTTGGCGTCGCTGATCGGATTCAGGATCTGCGCGGCCACGGTCGGCCTGTCCGGCACACCCAGAATGGTCAGGCTGGCCTCGTTGCGATTGAACGCAATGCCGGATACCAGGGGTGCTTCCATCCTCTCACCTCCATATGTGATTAAGGTTCCCTCTCCGTCGACGAAACTCGACAGCACCCTTAGCGGCACGCGGTACTTGCCCGCGAACTCGACCGAACGGATCTGCAGCACCTTGGCTCCGAGACTCGCCATCTCGAGCATCTCCTCGAAGGTGATGGTATCGAGGCGACGCGCCTTGGGCTCGATGCGCGGATCCGTGGTATACACCCCGTCCACATCGGTAAAGATCTGGCACTCATCTGCCTTGATGGCCGCAGCCACGGCCACCGCGGTGGTATCCGAACCCCCTCGGCCCAGGGTAGTGATGGCATTATGCTCATCGCGCCCCTGGAAACCGGCAATCACCACCACCTTGCCGGCACCGAGTGCGGCTCCCACCTGCTCGGTGTCGATACGGGTGATGCGCGCCTTGCCATAGGCGGAGTCGGTGTGGATGCGGACCTGATCACCGGTCATCGAGACTGCGGGGCAACCGCGCTTGTTGAGCGCAATCGCCAGCAGTGCAATGGTGACCTGCTCACCGGTGGAGATCAGCACATCCATCTCGCGCCGGTTGGCATCCTGGTCCAGCTGCTGGGCCATGCCCAGCAACCGGTTGGTTTCGCCCGACATGGCGGAGACCACCACCACCACGTCATGTCCCTGGGCACGGGTCAGTTGAACCCGCTCAGCAACTGCCTCGATCCGCTCCAGCGTGCCGACCGAGGTGCCACCGTACTTCTGTACATAGAGTGCCACAGATCACCTCGCCCGCTTACAGGCGCTCTTCCAGCCAGGAGTGAACGGATTGCAGCGCCGCCGGCACCGCCTCAGGCTGGGTACCACCCGCCTGTGCCATGTCGGGACGACCACCGCCCTTGCCACCCACCTGCTGGGCCACCAGATTGACCAGCTCACCAGCTTTGACCTTACCGGTCAGGTCATTGGTCACGCCCGCGATCAGGTTGACCTTGCCATCACTGCTGGTTGCCAGCAGCACGACACCGGATTTCATCTGGTTCTTCAGCTCGTCCAGCATGCCGCGCAGGGATTTGGGGTCGACCCCTTCCAGGGCGGCAACCAGCACCTTCTGGCCATTGATGTCGATGACCTGACTCAGCAGGTCGTTACCCGCCTGCGCCGCCAGCTTGGCTTTGAGCTGTTCCAGCTCGCGCTCCATCATCTTGGCCTTGTCCAGTACCTGGCGCACCTTGTCGGCGATGGAAAACTGATCGCCCTTCACCAGCGCGGCGGCCTCTTCGATCTGTTCACCCAGCTGGTGCATCAGATCGATGGCGCTCTTGCCGGTGACCGCTTCGATACGACGCACGCCAGCCGCGATGCCGCTCTCGGCAATGATCTTGAAGAAGCCGATGTCACCGGTGCGCTTGGCGTGAGTACCGCCGCACAGCTCGGTGGAGTAGTCGCCCATGCGTACCACACGCACATCGTCTTCATATTTCTCGCCAAACAGCGCCATGGCACCGGCTGACTTGGCCTCTTCCAGCCCCATCAGCTGGGTGGCCACCTCGTGGTTGGCACGGATCTGGGCGTTGACGAGCTCCTCGATCCGGCGAATGGTCGCCATGGTCAGCCCTTCGAAGTGGGAGAAGTCGAAGCGCATGCGCTCGGCGCCCACCAGGGATCCTTTCTGGGTCACGTGCTCACCCAGCGCCTGGCGCAAGGCCGCGTGCAGCAGGTGAGTCACGGAGTGGTTAAGGGCGATGGCCTGACGACGGTCGCCATCGACCACGGCCTCGACCTCGGCTCCCTTCTCCAGGGTACCCAGTTCCAGATAGCCCTTGTGGATGATCGCCTTGCCCGCTTTCTGGGTGTCGGTGACGGCGAAGATGCCGTCATCCACCTTGAGGATGCCGCTGTCACCCACCTGACCGCCGGACTCCGCATAGAAGGGGGTCTCCGCCAGCACGATCACGGCCTCTTCACCAGCGATGAGGCCATTGACCTCGACACCATCCTTGTAGATACCGACCACCTGAGTGTTCTGGCTCAGCTGTTTGTAACCGGTAAAGGGGGTCTCGAAATCGAGCTTCAGCACGTCGTTGTAGTTCACGCCGAAACTGGAAGCCTCTTTCGCGCGGGCGCGCTGCTTCTCCATCTCGGCCTTGAAGCCCTCTTCGTCGATGCCGATCTCGCGCTCGCGCACCACATCGGCGGTCAGGTCGGCCGGGAAGCCGTAAGTGTCATAGAGCTTGAACACCACTTCACCCGGGATCACCTTGGCATCACCGAGGTTGGCCAGGGCGTCTTCCAGCAGCAGCAGACCTCTGTCCAGCGTGCGGACGAACTGCTCCTCCTCGATGCGCAACACTCGCTCGACCAGCGGCAGCTGGGCGATCAGTTCCGCCGCCACATCCTTCATCTGCACGGCCAGCTCGGCAGCCAGCTTGTAGAAGAAGACGTCGGTAGCACCCAGCTTGCGGCCGTGACGCACGGCGCGGCGGATGATGCGGCGCAGCACGTAGCCGCGACCTTCATTGGAGGGCATGACACCGTCAGCCACCAGGAAGGCGCAGGAACGGATGTGGTCCGCGATGACGCGCAGGGACTGGTTGCTCAGATCCGTGGTGCCGACAATCTCGGCCGCCTTCTTGATCAACGCCTGGAAGATGTCGATCTCATAGTTGGAGTGCACCCCCTGCATGATGGCGGAGATACGCTCCAGACCCATGCCGGTATCCACGGACGGACGGGGCAGCGGCTCCATGGTGCCGTCAGCCTGACGGTTGAACTGCATGAAGACCACGTTCCAGATCTCGATGAAGCGGTCGCCATCCTCTTCCGGTGAACCGGGAGGGCCACCCCAGATGTGATCGCCGTGGTCGTAGAAGATCTCGGTGCAGGGACCGCATGGGCCGGTATCGCCCATGGCCCAGAAGTTGTCGGATGCATAAGGAGCACCCTTGTTGTCACCGATGCGCACGATGCGATCGGCCGGCACGCCGACCTCTTTTTCCCAGATGTCGAAGGCTTCGTCATCAGTCGCGTAGACGGTCACCAGCAGGCGCTCTTTGGGCAGCTTGAGGGTACCGGTCAGGAATTCCCATGCAAACCGGATGGCGTCCTGTTTGAAGTAGTCACCGAAGCTGAAGTTGCCCAGCATCTCGAAGAAGGTATGGTGACGGGCGGTATAGCCGACGTTTTCCAGGTCATTGTGCTTGCCGCCAGCCCGCACGCAACGCTGGGCCGTGGTGGCACGGTGATAGGCACGCTTGTCGGCGCCAAGGAACACGTCCTTGAACTGGTTCATCCCTGCGTTGGTGAACAGCAGGGTCGGATCGTTGTGCGGTACCAGCGAGCTGGAAGAGACAACCTGGTGTCCCTGGGTGCGGAAATACTCGAGAAACGCAGCGCGAATCTCTGACGTGGACATGTACATGGAAAATCCTGCTTGATTCGAATACGGACTTTTAACCGCATTAATGTAAGTTTTCTGCAGGGTAAAGTAAAACGTGGGGACCCTTGGCGGGTGAAATAGCCCCCAAGGGGCCAGCGTTTGGCAGCAGCACCCGCAAGCACGTCGCAACAGGGGGGCTTCGGGATGCCTCGCTCGACCACAGGGCCACCATCGACAGACCCGGCGAAGGGCTGATATTCCCCACCAGCCGCACCGCACACCAAGGGAAATCCTGCCCATAGGTCCAACCTCGGCGCGCCACTATTGCTCACCTTGCATGGCTGAGAGGGCGTAACGGGCTTGCTCCTGGGTAAAACCACGCCCCATCAGATATTTGAGCCACTTCAGGCGCAGTTTGAAGTCGGCAAAGTCGGTCGCCTTTGCCCGACGCGACAACAACGCAAGCGCCAGTTCGAACCAGTCGAGCTCGGGTTGATCCAGGGCCGCCTCGATCTGGGTGTCATCCAGCCCCTTGCGACGCAGGTCGAAGCGGATCCTGAGCGGACCATGGCCTTTGGCCGCACCGGCCCGCACCGCCATGGCACCGTAACGATCGTCATTGACCCAGCCATAGCCACGGCAATGGTCGAGTACAACGGCGACCACCTCCTCCTCGAATCCCTTCTGACGCAGGCGTCTGGCCAGCTCGGATTCAGCACTTTCGCGGCGGGCAAGACTGCGCATGGCAAAGGCGCGGGCGGCGGCGACCTGCTCTTCAAAGGTCAATTCGACGGGCTCGCCCGGCTCGTTCACTGATTCATCCACCATAAACAACAAGGCCGGGTATCAACCCGGCCTTTCCTCATTCCTTATTCGAACTCTTGTTCGTTTTCGGCTTCAAACTCGGCGTATTCGGCAGCCGTGGCCTTCTCCTCCACCGGCGCGGCGCCGGAGAGCAGCAGCTCGCGCAGCTTCACTTCCACCTCGGCAGCCAGTGCCTTGTTTTCGGAGAAGAGCTTCATCACGTTGGCTTTACCCTGGCCGATCTTCTCGCCGTTGTAGCTGTACCAGGCACCCGCCTTGTCGATCAGCTTGTGCTTGACGCCCAGGTCCACCAGCTCGCCCTCCTTGGAGATGCCGGCACCATAGAAGATCTGGAATTCAGCCTGCTTGAAGGGTGGCGCCACCTTGTTCTTCACTACCTTGACGCGGGTCTCGTTACCGACCACTTCGTCACCCTCCTTGATGGCGCCGGTACGACGGATGTCCAGGCGCACGGAAGCGTAGAACTTCAAAGCGTTACCACCGGTGGTGGTCTCCGGGCTGCCGAACATGACACCGATCTTCATCCGGATCTGGTTGATGAAGATGCACAGGCAGTTGGCGTTCTTGATGTTGGCGGTCAATTTACGCAGCGCCTGCGACATCAGACGAGCCTGCAGGCCGACGTGGGAGTCACCCATCTCCCCTTCGATTTCCGCTTTCGGGGTCAAGGCCGCCACGGAGTCGACGATGATGACGTCGACGGCATTGGAGCGCACCAGCATGTCGCAAATCTCCAGTGCCTGTTCACCGGTATCCGGCTGGGAGATGAGCAGGTCGTCGACGTTGACGCCCAGCTTGGCGGCATAGATAGGATCCAGTGCGTGCTCCGCATCGACGAAGGCACAGGTCTTGCCCTTCTTCTGGGCTTCGGCGATCACCTGCAGGGTCAGCGTAGTTTTACCGGACGATTCCGGACCGTAGATCTCGACGATACGACCGCACGGCAGACCACCGATCCCCAGCGCCACGTCCAGAGAGAGGGAGCCGGTGGAGATGGCTTCGATATCCATGGTCTTGCTGTCGCCCAGACGCATGATGGAGCCTTTGCCAAACTGCTTTTCGATCTGGCCCAGCGCAGCCGCCAGTGCCTTCTGTTTGTTCTGATCCATGCCAATCTCCGCTGGGAATCGTGAGTAAGAAGTGAAGTTGGGCTAAGTATACTGTTTATGTATACAGTATCAAGCCCAATTTATTTGAGCAGTGCCAGGAGTCCGGACAAGGCCTGTCTGACCGCCTGCTGGCGCACCTGATGGCGATCCCCATCGAAACGTGCGAGCAGGGAGTGGTGACGACCGGTACGATCTGCCCAGGCAAACCAGACAGTGCCGACCGGTTTCTCCTCGCTGCCACCACCAGGCCCGGCGATACCGCTGATGGCCACGCAGATACCCGCATCGGAGCGAGCCAGGCAGCCCCGGGTCATCTCCAGCACCACGGGTTCGCTGACGGCGCCGTGGCGCAACAGGCTGTCGATGCTAACGCCGAGCATCTGCTGTTTGGCTTCGTTGGTGTAGGTCACGAAACCGCGATCGAACCAGGCAGAGCTGCCGGCAGTATCCGTGATGGCAGTGGCAACCCCGCCGCCGGTACAGGATTCCGCCGTGGCGGCCAGCCAGCCTCTGGCCAGCAGTGCCTCGCCCAGTTCCCGGGATAAGCGGGAGATCTCTGCTTCAAGTCCCATCATCGCGTCCTCTTCCGGCCTCTTCCAGGCGAAATATGGCGCTCATTATGCAGTTGCCCCGCTCCTCGGGCAACCGACCCCGGGGCCACTGCGTCAGCAAGTTGTCGTCGCTTAAGCTCCAGTACATGGCTGCTCGTTATCATGTTCCAACACCGCCATGCATGCGGTTTCCATCCCATCAGACCAAGGTGCATATTCCCACGCATGGCGATCGCTCAATAACATTCATGCCGATCACGTAATAACATCCATGCCGATCACTCAATAACATCCCAAGCCGATCACTTTTTACCCTCGATGGGAAACCATGATCGGCATCCATGTTATTGGTGACTTTTTCTTCCCGCTTCGTTAAACCCGCACTTTCCCATCTGCTCCAACAGAGGAACGTGCATGTCTGCGAGGCCTATCACTGTGAGAAAACTCAAAGAAATTCTTCGCCTTAAATTTCAGGCTCAACTGGCTCATCGGCAGATCGCCCTCAGCCTGCATATCTCTCCTAGCACCGTATCCTATTACCTCAACCGGGCGGCTCAACTGGGTATCATGACCTGGCCCCTGTCTGAGTCCTGGGATGATGTCTCCCTGGAGCGCGCATTTCTCAAGACCTGCTCTGTTCATAAAACTCAGCACAAACCCACTCCCAACTGGCAATGCTGTTCACTTAAGAGAATTTGAGTTCCAGTCCACGTAGTATCAGGACAAAAAATCGAGGGAGGCATGATGCCTCCCTCTTTCTATTGC
>NZ_JBFODJ010000020.1:0-5882 GCF_040908265.1 Aeromonas sp. R5-1 | reverse complement strand
TAGTGTGGCATTCGCCATGCGAGAGTAGGACACTGCCAGGCACCCAACACGAAGAACCCCGCTCACTCGAGCGGGGTTTTTTATTGCCTGAAATTCACGTTATCCATCCATATCTGGTTGATTTACCACCACGATTGTATCGTTATATAACCTGATCAGCACAGGGCAGCTCCATGTTGACTATCCCATCTTCCAGCTGAATATCGATCTTGAAACCGAGCCGTTTGGCCAGATTGATCATGCCGCGATTACTGGGCATGGTCATGCCAGAGAGCTGGCCTATGCCACGCTCTCTGGCATAGCGCACGATCTTTTCCATCATCAACTTGCCGAGTCCGAGCCCTTTCAAGTCTGAGCGGACCAGGATGGCAAACTCCGCATCCGATTGATCCGGGCTGGCAATGGCTCGCACCACTCCCAGGATCTGCTGGCTAAAAGGGCCGTCCTGACCCACGGCGACGAAGGCCATTTCCCGGTCATAATCGATCTGGGTCATGCGGGCCAGCTCCTCATGCCCCAGCTCCCCCACGTCGGCGAAGAAACGTTTGTACCTGTCTTCATCAGACACCTGCCGCACGAACTGCTTGTGGGCCGGCTCGTCTTCGGGGCGAATGGGGCGCAGCAGCACATGACTCTGATCTTTCAGCCAGGCACCCTCTTCCAGCTCGGTGGGATAGGGGCGAATGGCCAGTGGCAGCACTTGCTGTCCTCGCTCTGCCAGGACGAGCCGGGCATCCAGGATCACCATCTCTTCGCCACAGGCCAGCAGCGGGTGCAGATCCAGTTCTTGTATCTCGGGGAAGGCCAGCAGCAGCTCGGAGAGCTGGCACAGCACCTGGCCGAGGGCGTCGATATCGAGCCGTACCGGACTGGCCTGCTCGCGGATCTTGCCGTCCTTGAGGGCACCAATGATCTGGTAGCGAGCCAGTGCCTGGTTGAGGGGAGGAAGGGCCGCGACCATTTCGCGGGGCTCGGCGCCGGATTCCCCGAGCAGGATGACGGGGCCGAAGACCGGATCCTGCTGCAAGCGGATCCGTAGCTCCAGACCCCCGCTGCGGCGTGCCATGCGTTGTACCAGCAGCCCTTCTATGCGGGCGCCAGGATCGTGCTGACGTACCCTGTCCAGAATGGCATCTGCCGCCTGGGCGACTTCTGCCGAGGTGCGCAGGTTCAGCATGACACCGTGTACATCGGATTTGTGGGCGATGTCGGGAGATCGCAGCTTCACCGCTACGGGGTAGCCAATCTGTTCTGCAGTCAGTGCGGCTTCGATGGCATCGGAGACGATCCAGGTCGCGAGGGTGGATAGCCCGGCTGCCTGCAAGATGGGATGGGCCAGGTGGGTGTCCAGCACCCGCTGCTGGCGCTCCAGCGCTTGCCCAAGGAGCTGCTGGCAGCGCTCGACATCGAGCCTGTCGCCCTGCAGGGAGGCCGGTGTTTCCATCAACTGCTTCTGGTTGCGGCGATATTCCACCATGTGCATGAAGGCCGTGACGGCGCTTTCCGGGGTGCGATAGGTCGGGATGCCCGCCTCATTGAACAGGCGTCTCCCCTCCTGGGCGGAGTATTCGCCTGCCCAGTTGGTCAGGATGTTGAATCGTCTGGCCCTGGGATGCTGCTTGATGAAGTCGATCAGGTTGCTGGCGAGGGTGACACCTCGGGCGGTGAGGGACGGTGCATGGATCAGCAGGATGGCATCGGCACTGTCCCCTTGGAGCAGCGTCTCGAGTGCACTCTTGTAGGCCTCGATATCTGCATCGCTGCCGATGTCGAGGGGTGGCATCGCCAGCTTGCCTCCCCGAGACAGCAGTACGTCTGCGGCCATGTTGGCGAGGCCGCGCCCGTTGGAGAGGATGGCGAGCCGCTCCCCCTTGAGGGTCAGGGAGTGGCTCAGGGTCTCGACAGTGGCAAACAGTTCGTGGGTATCCCGGACGCGCAGCATGCCAGCTCGGCGGATGGCGGCATCATAGACATTGTCGAGACCGTTGGCCGGGTCATGCCGACCGCTCTTGAGGATCAGGATGGGTTTGTTGCGCGAGGCGGCACGGGCGGCGGAGAGAAAGTGCCTGGCATCGTGCAGCTTGTCCATGTAGATCAGGATGGCGCGGGTCGTCCCGTCCCGGGAGAGCTGATCCAGCAGTTGGCCAAAGTCGATGTCGCAATGATCGCCCAGGGAGATGAAGGCCGAGAAGCCGATTTCGCGCTGCTTGGCCCAATCCAGGATGGTGGTGCTGACCGCTGCCGACTGGGAGAGAAACGCCACCTGTCCCGGAGTCGCTGCAATGGGGGAAAAGCTGGCGTTGATACCCTGCCCGGGGAGCAGCATGCCCATGCTGTTGGGGCCGAGCAGCCGAATGCCGTATTGCTGGCACAGATGCTTGAGCCGCAGGTGCTCGTCAGTGGAGAACTGGGCGGCCAGTATGATGGCGGCTCCAGTTCCTTTCTTGCCGAGCTCCTCGATGAGCGGCAGTACCCGTTCGCGCCGGGTACAGACGATGGCGAGATCGGGGGAGAGGGGAAGGCTCTCTATGTCCGGATAGGCGAGCACGCCAGCGATGGCCTGGCTGCGGGGGGCTACGGGTAGTATAGGGCCCTGGAACTGACCCGCCAGCAGGTGCCGGATGACCACATGGCCTGCTTTCTGCGGATCACTGGAGGCGCCGATGACGGCAATCGAGTGAGGTTTGAAGAGCCGATCCAGGCCGCTTTGTTTCATGGGCACTCCTCATGGTGGCCCCCGGGGCGAGGGGGGCGGATGGTGCCAGTCTAATACGCTTTGCGTGCGGGTTCTGTGACCGATTGCGGATCACGATCTGGCCAGTGCGCTGGCGCGCAGATAAAAGCGCAGCTCCCCCTGAATGCATTGCACCGTGGCGAGGTGCCTGTCCTGGAGATAGATCTCCTGCTCCCGATCGAGTTCATGGCGCTGGACCCCGAGGCTTTGCAGATATTCTGCGAACAGGATGGCACTGCGGATTTCGACAAGATGCTGGCTCACGCTCTATTCCTTGATGGTGGCTGGATGGTGCCGGCCAGTGTCCCCTCTTCTCCCCCACTTTAATACTGATACATTTGACACTCACTGTGGCTCCGACGCCTGCCGGATCAGCGAAGGCCTCCCTGGCCGCGTGCAGTGTCCCAGAAGGCGCGGATCAGCGGCTCTTCCAGCCGCTTCTTGAGCACGGCGATACCGACGTCGAACGCCTTGAGCGCCGGTTTGGGCTCGACCACACGCACCTTGTCCCCCATGGGGCTGTGATCGATGACGGCGGCAGGCACGACACCCACACCGAAGCCGAGGGCCACCATGGCGACGATGCCCTCGTTGCCCGCCACTTCTGCATAGATGTTGGGAGCTATCCCCTTGTTGCGAAACCATTGATCACAGCGCTTTCGGGCCAGCCCCTGTTCGGAGAGGATCAGCGGCAGGCGCTCCCAGTCAGGTTCGCCCTGGGGGAACCACTGACCCTGCTGGGGGGCATTGCGGGGGGCGATGAACACCAGAGGGACTTGTTGCAGGCTGGCGAATTCCAGCTTGGACGAGAGCGCATCCGGCCTCGCTGCGATGGCGAGATCGGCTTCGTCAGCCAGGATCTTGTCCACTGCCAGTGCAGGGTCGCCGGTCTCCAGCTTGATCTCCAGCTGGGGATAACGGCGACGAAAGCGTTCCAGTACCTCGGGCAGCAGAAAGTAGCTGGCGGTGACCGAGCAGAACACCCGCAGCCGCCCTTGCAGCGGCTCGTCGCTGCGCTTGAGCTCCTGTTTGAGTTGGCGCCACTCCTGCAGCAAGGCACCGCCAAACTCCCGTAGCTTGTCACCAGCAGGGGTGAGCCGCACCGAGCGGTTGTCCCGCTCGAAGAGCACGCAGCCGGTCTCCTGCTCCAGTCGCTGGATGGCGCGGCTCAGGGTGGAGGGGCTGACCGCCATGGCATCGGCGCTTTTGCCGAAGTGGAGGGAGTCGGCGAGGTGGAGAAACAGTTCGAGATTGCGAAGGTCCATCTTTTTATTCCTGCGGCGTTGTCAGGCGCCCTGTAGCACGATGGCTCGGCGGTGGGAGATTGCGGGAAATCACATTTCAATTCCTGCAACGTACTGTTTCGAATATATCAGTTCAGGCAATAAGTGTCCCGCGCTATAGTGGTTTCGACAACGCCGCTATCCGGCATGGAATCAATCGAACGGAGCAATCACCATGGCTAACTATTTCAACACCTTGAACCTGCGTCAGCAGTTGGCCCAGCTGGGCAAGTGTCGTTTCATGCAGCGCGAAGAGTTCGCGGACGGCTGCAACGTGCTGAAGGGCAAGAAGGTGGTGATTGTGGGCTGTGGCGCCCAGGGCCTGAACCAGGGTCTGAACATGCGCGACTCCGGGCTGGACATCTCCTACGCCCTGCGCAAGGCCGCCATCACCGAGAAGCGCGCCTCCTGGCAGAAGGCCACCGACAACGGCTTCGTGGTCGGCACCTATGAAGAGCTGATCCCGACCGCCGATCTGGTGCTGAACCTGACTCCGGACAAGCAGCACTCCGACGTCGTCAAAACCGTGATGCCGCTGATGAAGCAGGGCGCCGCTCTTGGTTACTCCCACGGTTTCAACGTGGTGGAAGAGGGTCAGCAGATCCGCTCCGACATCACCGTCGTGATGGTTGCACCCAAATGCCCGGGCACCGAAGTGCGTGAAGAGTACAAGCGCGGCTTCGGCGTACCGACCCTGATCGCAGTCCACCCGGAGAATGATCCCCAGGGTGAGGGCATGGCCATCGCCAAGGCGTGGGCCTCTGCTACCGGTGGCGACCGTGCCGGCGTGCTGGAATCTTCCTTCGTCGCGGAAGTGAAATCCGACCTGATGGGCGAGCAGACCATTCTGTGCGGCATGCTGCAGGCCGGTTCCCTGCTCTGCTACGACAAGCTGGTTGCCGAGGGCACCGACCCGGCCTATGCCGGCAAGCTGATCCAGTTCGGCTGGGAGACCATCACCGAGGCCCTGAAGCAGGGCGGCATCAGCTTGATGATGGACCGTCTCTCCAACCCGGCCAAGCTGCGTGCCTTCGAGCTCTCCGAGCAACTGCGCACCCTGATGCGTCCGCTGTTCGAGAAGCACATGGATGACATCATCGCCGGCGAGTTCTCCCGCGGCATGATGGCTGACTGGGCCGAAGACGATGCCAAGCTGTTCGGCTGGCGCGAAGAGACCGGCAAGTCCGCCTTCGAGAATGCCCCTGCCTATGCCGGCAAGATCGCCGAGCAGGAGTACTTCGACAATGGTGTGGTCATGGTGGCCATGGTCAAGGCGGGTGTCGAGCTGGCGTTCGAAACCATGGTGGCCTCCGGCATCTATGAAGAGTCCGCCTACTACGAGTCTTTGCACGAGCTGCCGCTGATCGCCAACACCGTCGCCCGCAAGCGTCTGTACGAGATGAACGTGGTCATCTCCGATACCGCGGAGTACGGCAACTACCTGTTCGCCAACGCCGCCGTGCCGCTGCTGCGCGAGCACTTCATGCCGACTCTGCAAGCAGGGGACCTGGGCAGTGCCCGTGCCGAGAGCAAGGCGGTGGACAACCTGGCCTTGCTGGCTGCCAACGAAGCGACCCGCAACCACCCGATCGAGAAGATCGGCCAGACCCTGCGTGGTTACATGAAGGACATGAAGCGTATTGCCGTCGGCGGTTAAGCCTTCGCTGAGCGGCATCGGAAGGGGCGGGGATGACGATCCCCGTTACTGGCTGGCTTAGACACCTGGCCTGTCGTCCGGATGATGCAAACAGACAGATTGAAGCCTATAAAAAAGGCTATGTCCCAATTACGTGTTGCATGGGGCGCCCCAGCGCCTCATGCAAGCAACGTGGTACATTCACTTCCCGCCCGTAGCGCTCCAACAT
>NZ_JBFODJ010000002.1:0-13828 GCF_040908265.1 Aeromonas sp. R5-1 | reverse complement strand
TCAAGCAATACATTCAAAACCAGCGGGGCTGACGCCCCGGCGAAATTCCCCTCCCACCTACGTCGGAGGGAGTCCCCTTTCGCATTTAAGATGGAGGCATTGTGCGCCCTTTACCCGCCCTGACGCTGACCCTGGCCATGCTGCTCTGGTCCAGCTCCTTCATCGCCCTCAAACATGTGCTGGAAATCTGGTCCTTCGGTCAGGTGCTCTTCATGCGGATGGGGGTGGCGTCCTGTTGCTGGCTGCTCTGCTACCGCCAGCTTGGCCGCGTCACTTACCAGAAGGGGGATTGGCGCTGGTTGGCCCTGATGGGGGCGCTTGAGCCCTGCCTCTACTTTCTTCTTGAAGTCAACGCCCTGCGTTACACCAGTGCCGGCCAGGCCGGTATGGTCTGTGCCCTGCTTCCCCTGATGGTGGCTCTGGTGGCCTTCGTGCTGCTTGGAGAGCGGGTGAGTCGCCGCCAGCTGCTGGGCTTTGCCATCGCCATCGTTGGCATCGCCCTGCTGGGGTTGGGGGAGGGCGCAGACGAGTTCGCCCCCAACGCCCTGCTCGGCAACAGCCTGGAGATGGGCGCCATGCTCTGCGCCGCCACCTATTCCGTGGTATTCAAGAAGCTCTCCAGCCGCTACGGCGTGATGACACTGACAGCGTTGCAGGCCTTCGTCGGCATGCTCTTCTTCGCGCCCTTTGCCTTCAGTGCGCCCTGGCCCGCGAGCTGGGCCTGGCAGGACATGGGGGTCATCCTCTTCCTCGGCGCCTTCGTGACACTTGGTGCCTACCTGCTCTACAACTGGTCGGTGACCCAGGTGAAGGTGACCCTGGCGGCTGCCTATGTGAACCTCATACCGGTCTTTACCCTGCTGCTCGCCTATCTGCTGCTGGGAGAGACGCTCACTGCCCTGCAATGGGTGGCCTGTGCCGCCGTGCTGGCCGGCATCGGGGTGGGCCAACTGCCGTCCGGCAGGAAGCGTGCGCAGGCAGTCGCCACCGGGGGATGAGTCGCCGTCATTGGGCTACAGTCTGGGCAGGGAAACACGCTGTCTAAGAAGGAGCCGACCGATGAGCGACATGCACTTGCTGGCCGCGGCCAAAAGCCTGTTGAACCATCCCCCCTTTACCCTGGCCGATGCCAGAGCCCTGGAGGCGCTGGAAGAGGAAGCTGTGGGGGAGGAGGGGCTCTGCATCGCCGCGCTATGGGACATCGCCCTCGCGCTGGCGGACGAGGAAGCCAGACACTATCTCCTGGGGGATGGCTGAGCGGGTGTCGGGTGGGCGGACAGCAATGACAACGGGGGGCCTGGGCCCCCCGTTGTCATTGGCAGCTGTCGCTCAGATGGAGAGGCTCTTGACGGTGTCCGACACCGAGTTGGCGTCCTCGATGATCTCCTTGATGACGTCGGCGATGATGGTGGCCTGCTCCTGACCTGCCACCGCCTTGTCGGAGACGACGGAGACGGTCTGGGTGATCTGGGAGGTGATCTCCGAGTTGTGCTTGATGACGGTGACGATCTCGCTGGTGGAGCTGGAAGTGCGCGCCGCCAGTTGCCTCACCTCGTCGGCCACGACCGCGAATCCCCGTCCCTGTTCCCCGGCGCGGGCCGCCTCGATGGCCGCGTTGAGGGCCAGCAGATTGGTCTGATCCGCGATGCCGCTGATGGTGGAGATGATGGATTCGATGCTCCTGGATTGCTGGTTGAGCTGCTCTATCTGTTTGCTGACCGCATTGACCGAGGTGTTGATGTGAGAGGAGGTGTCGAGCACCCTGTCGATGACCTCCCGCCCCCTGGCGGCGCTCGCGACGGTTTCGCTGGCGATGGCACACGCCTTCTGGGCCGCTTCCCGGGTGGAGATGGATTTCTCCACCCGCTCGGTGATGTCGCTCGCCAGCTTGATGATTTTGACCACCTTGCCCTCGTGGTTGAAGATGGGGTTGTAGGTGGCCTCCAGCCATATCTTCTCCCCCCGGTGACCCAGACGCATGAAAAGCCCGGACTTGATGTCACCCGAGCCGAGATCCTGCCAGAAATGGGGGTTGTTCTGGTAGAACTCGGTGTCACAGAAGAGACGATGATGCTTGCCGACCACCTCTTCCAGCCGGTAACCAAAGCAGTTGAGGAAATTCTGGTTGGCGGTGATGACGGTGCCATCGGGTTGGAAATCGATGACCGCCAGGGACTTGTCCAGGGCTGCCAGCAGGGCCTGGGTGCGCTCCAGGGTGGATTGCTGCTGGGTCACGTCGGAGGCGACCTTGGCGATCCGCACCACCTTGACGTCGATCACGATGGGGAAATAGGTCGCCTCCAGCCACACGGCCTTGCCGGATTTCGACTGGCGAATGAAGCGGCCGCTGCGGGAGACGCCGTGGCGCAGATCCTGCCACAAGGTCTCGTAATCCCGGGTATTGACGTCGTCGGGGAAGCAGAGGGTGCTGTGATGCTTGCCGATCACCTCGTCACGTTCAAATCCCACGATCTTGAGAAACAGCGCGTTGGCGAAGGTGACCACTCCCGCCGGGGTGAACTGGACGAAGGGGACCTGCAACTGGATAGCCTGTTCAAATGCCCCCAGCTCCACCACCCTTGCCGCTTGCTCACTGGCTTCCTTGCTTGCTTTTTGATTCCAGAACATGACAGCGCTCCTCCATGAGACCCTTGAATGGGATAACGACCAAATATGAGTAAATTAACAATAGCATTGCGTCCTGATGAGTCGTCATCGTACTCAAATTAACTTTTTATTTTTCAATGTTGATAAATAGCTTCTTAATTGTAGGGTCTCGTACCAAGGTTATTTATCTCGTGGACCGCTTTGGGCCCCAGGGAATATTGGCATGAAGGCGCCTCTTTTGGCACTGACAATTGTCACGATGCCCCTATATATCGCCCTCGTATGAACCCTGTGGCACGTCAGGGATCTCGGTGGGGATAAAGTTGAGTCTTCTGGAACGCGGTGAAATTAGGTGGCTACGGGGATCGGGAAAAAGCCGCTATCTGACTCTCTGGTGTGAGAAATAAACGGCCAAGGGTGTGAGTTTTTGGATATCCGGCATGTGTGAACCCGTGACGACATTGCCGCTTCGGTATATTTTCTGTCCCGAAACAGGGAGTGTTTATTTTGCCTGCAAGGTAGAGAGTTTCTGGTTCAGGGACTCAATCTCTTTCTGATATCGGGTAGTGACCGACTGCATCTCTGCCGAGACATTGCGGGATCTTGCCTTGTTCTCCGTGATCTGGGTCATCTCGTTGTTCATCTTCTGCTTTTTGGCCTCGATCTCGGTGCGCAGCGCCTCGGCCTGGCGTTGTTTCTGGCCGTTTGCCAGGCTCTGCTCTATCTCCCGGGTCTGGTTGGCCGCCTGCTCCACCGCCTCGGGGGAGGGGGTATAGACATTGAGTACCATGGGTTTGGCGTCGCTGCTGCAGGGGATGTCGCTGAAGGTGATCTGCCCATCGCGGGCGCATTGATAGACAGCCGCCTGGACAACGGGGACGTTGGCAAGCCCCAGGCAGGCGAGAGAGATGACCAGCATGCGTGACATAGACTCCTCCTTGAATCCTCTTCCTTGCACACTAGTACATGGCGCAAGGTCAGACAACGGCCTCGTTCCGGGTGTGACATTCCGGTCCTCACGTCGCCTCTCTCTGGTCCATGGCGGGGAGATCTCCTGCGCAATGGGTGTGCCATGGCGGCACAAAGCGACGGATCCCTGCCTGTTTCCCCGCAGTTCAACACATCAGAGCACCATAACGGGCCGCAATGAGGTATCTTATGCCCCGATTTCATCCATCAAACGGATAAGAGACAACACATGATCATCAAACCCAAGGTTCGCGGCTTTATCTGCACCACCACCCACCCGGTTGGTTGTGAAGCCAATGTTCGTCGCCAGATCGCTTACACCCAAGCCAAGGGCGCCATCGAGAATGGCCCCAAGAAGGTGCTGGTGATCGGCGCTTCCACCGGCTATGGTCTGGCCTCCCGCATTGCCGCAGCCTTCGGCAGCGGAGCTGCCACCATCGGTGTCTTCTTCGAAAAGCCGAGCTCCGAGACCAAGACGGGCTCCGCCGGCTGGTACAACTCCGCCGCCTTCGACAAGGCCGCCAAAGAGGCCGGCCTCTACGCCAAGAGCATCAATGGCGATGCCTTCTCCCACGAGTGCCGTGCCAAGGTGATCGAGCTCATCAAGCAGGATCTGGGTCAAATCGATCTGGTGGTCTACTCCCTGGCCTCTCCGGTGCGCAAGCTGCCGGACACCGGCGAAGTGGTGCGCTCCGCCCTCAAACCTATCGGCGAGGTCTACACCTCCACCGCCATCGACACCAACAAGGATCAGATCATCACCGCCACCGTCGAGCCGGCGAATGAGGAAGAGATCCAGAGCACCATCACCGTCATGGGCGGCCAGGACTGGGAGCTGTGGATGGCGGCTCTGCGCGATGCGGGTGTGCTGGCTGACGGCGCCAAGTCCGTGGCCTACTCCTACATCGGTACCGACCTGACCTGGCCCATCTACTGGCATGGCACCCTGGGGCGCGCCAAGGAAGATCTGGACCGCGCCGCCACCGCCATCCGTGGCGATCTGGCTGCCAAGGGGGGGACCGCCCACGTGGCCGTGCTCAAATCCGTGGTAACCCAGGCCTCCTCTGCCATTCCCGTGATGCCGCTCTACATCTCCATGGCCTTCAAGATCATGAAGGAGAAGGGCATCCACGAGGGCTGCATGGAGCAGGTGGACCGCATGATGCGCACCCGCCTGTACGGCGCCGACATGGCGCTGGACGAGCAGGCCCGCATCCGCATGGATGACTGGGAACTGCGTGAAGACGTGCAGCAGACCTGCCGTGATCTCTGGCCCTCCATCACCACCGAGAACCTCAGTGAACTGACCGACTACACCGGCTACAAGCAGGAGTTCCTGCGCCTGTTCGGTTTCGGCCTGGACGAAGTGGACTACGATGCGGACGTGAATCCGGACGTGCAATTCGACGTGGTCGAGCTGTAAGTCGGTCGTCAGCACAGACAGGGCCCTGCGGGGCCCTGTTTTTTTTGCAGCAGACTCAACCTGTTGCCTCAGGTTTATTATCCGCGATCACCTTTTTCCCCGAACAAACCCGCTAGGCTTGCGCTGTCCGGATCACAGACGGCATTGCCGAGGTACGGAAGCTATGACCACTCCACATGAAGCGCCCAAAAAGCGCCAACTCCCCACTGTCTATACCCTGCTTTTCATCATCATCGCCCTGATGGCGGCCCTGACCTGGGTGCTGCCGGCGGGCAAATACAACTACGTGACGGCCAAGACCCAGCAGCCGGTGGCGGCAGCCGCCGTGGCCGACTACAGCGGCGATGAGCGACTGTTGCCGGTGCCCGGCAGCTACACCGAGCTCCCCTCCCAACCGCAGGGGGTATTCGATGTGCTCAAGGCGCCCATCCAGGGCTTTCACAAGGCAGCCGACGTGGCGCTGTTCGTGCTCATCATCGGTGGTTTCCTGGCGGTGACCATGCAGAGCGGGGCGCTGGATGCCGGGGTGGGGGCCATCGTGCGCGGCTTTGCCGGGCGCGAGCGGCTGCTTATCCCCGTGCTGATCGCCCTGTTTGCCCTCGGCGGCTCCACCTTCGGCATGGCGGAGGAGACGGTGGCCTTCTGGGCACTGATCGTGCCGGTGATGATGGCGGCGGGCTTTGATCGCATGGTGGCGGCCGGGATTATCCTGCTTGGCTCCGGGGTCGGGGTGCTCGCCTCCACCGTCAACCCGTTTGCTACCGGCATCGCCTCCGGTTTTGCCGGCATTCCCATCGGTGAGGGGATTGGCCTTAGGGTTGTGCAGTGGCTGCTGCTGGTGATCTTCGCCTCCTGGTTCGTGATGCGCTACGCCAGGCAGGTGCAGCAGGACAAGTCCCGCTCCGTGCTGGCTGATATCGTTTATGACGACGAGTTCTCCCAGATGAAGAGCGGCAACCTCGCCTTCAGCGGCAAGCAGAAGCTCACCATGCTGGTCTTCTTCGGCACCTTCCTGCTGATGATCTATGCGGTGGTGCCCTGGTCGGATCTGGGCATCGATCTGTTGCCCACCCTGGGCTGGTGGTTTGACGAGCTCTCCACCCTCTTCTTCAGCGCCTCCATCCTGATTGCCCTCATCAACCGGATGCCGGAGTCCAACTACGTGGCGACCTTCCTCAACGGGGCGCGGGATCTCATCGGGGTTGCCCTGGTGGTGGCGGTGGCGCACGGCATCTATGTGGTGATGGAGCACGGCGTCATCATCGACACCATACTGCACTGGGCCGAGGGACTGGTGAGCGGGCTGTCGTCGTCGGTCTTCATCCTGATGGCCTATCTGGTGCACATCATCCTGAGCTTCTTCATTCCCTCCACCTCGGGGCTTGCGACCGTCTCCATGCCGTTGATGGGGCCGCTGGCGGACTTCTCCGGCATCTCGCGGGATCTGGTGATCACCGCCTATCAGTCCGCCTCCGGCTGGATCAACCTGTTCGCCCCCACCGCCGCTCACCTGGTGGCGGGGCTGGCGCTCGCCAGGATCCCCTACGATCGCTTCGTGCGCTGGGTGCTGCCCTTCATCATCGGGGCGGCTCTCATCACCATGGTGGTACTGGTGGCCGGGGCTCTGCTGCACGGCTGATGGCGCGGATAGAAAACGACAGACAACAAAAAGGCTCCCGCGGGAGCCTTTTTCATGAGCCTTGCTTACTGCTTGTAGCCCTTGAGGAAGCGGGCGAGACGGCCGATAGCCTCTTCCAGCTCCTCTTCCCGGGGCAGGAACACCAGGCGGAAGTGATCCGGTGCAGGCCAGTTGAAGCCGGTGCCTTGCACCAGCAGGAGCTTCTCCTGCTGCAGCAGGTCGAACACCATCTTCTGGTCGTCGCGAATGTCGTACACCTTGGGGTCGAGGCGCGGGAACATGTAGAGCGCCCCCTTGGGCTTGACGCAGGAGACCCCAGGGATCTCGTTCAAAAGCTCCCAGGCTTTGTCCCGTTGGCGACGCAGGCGGCCCCCCGGCAGGATCAGCTCGTTGATGCTCTGGTAGCCCCCAAGGGCGGTCTGGATGGCGTGCTGCATGGGCACGTTGGCACAAAGCCGCATGGAGGCCAGCATCTCCAGCCCCTCGATGTAGCCCTTGGCACGACCCTTGGGTCCGGTGATGACCATCCAGCCCTGGCGGAAACCGCAGGCGCGGTAGGCCTTGGAGAGGCCGTTGAAGGTCACCACCATCACATCGTCGCACAGGGTGCAGACGCTGGTGTGGGAGATGTCGTCGTAGAGGATCTTGTCGTAGATCTCGTCGGCGAAGATGATGAGGTTGTGCTGGCGGGCGATCTCGATCACTTCCAGCAGGAACTCGCTGCCGTAGACGGCACCGGTCGGGTTGTTGGGGTTGATCAGCACCAGGCCGCGGGTGCGCGGGGTAATGCGGGCGCGGATGTCGTCGAGATCCGGATACCAGTCAGCCCCTTCATCGCAACGGTAGTGCACAGCATGGCCACCGGAGAGGGTCACTGCCGCCGTCCACAGCGGATAGTCGGGGGAGGGCACCAGCATCTCGTCGCCGTTGTTGAGCAGCGCCTGCATCGCCATCACGATGAGCTCGCTGGCGCCGTTGCCGATGTAGATGTCGTCGATGTCGACCTTGCGCATCCCTTTTTGCTGGTAGTACTGCATTACCGCCTTGCGGGCCGAGAACAGCCCCTTGGAGTCGCAGTAGCCCTGGCTCTGGGGCATGTTGAGGATCACATCCTTGATGATCTCTTCCGGTGCATCAAAACCGAACGGGGCCGGGTTGCCGATGTTGAGCTTGATGATGCGGTGGCCTTCGTCTTCGAGACGGCGAGCTTCTTTATGCACCGGGCCGCGGATGTCATAGCAGACATCGTCGAGCTTGTGCGACTTGTCGATAGTGAACATGGTGACTGTGATTCCTTCCCCTGGGGGCGCGTTGGCAGAAAAGCTGTTTTTAGTATCAAATTTCTCTGCCCCTATTCTTCACAGAATTGAATGCTAGAACAATCTAATTTATGGAATAAATCCCTGATATTTACCACTGAAACAGGGTTGTCGAAATGTTAAATTCAGCATGATCGTTTGCCTCTCTTTGGTAGATCAGTGAAAGATGAGGAGCAGATTCATAAAGCAACATGAGTGTATTGAAATATCTCCCCCATCTGGCACGATTGGCTGGGGTAAAAAAGGCCCCGACCCGTCGGTCTGCCAGGGGAGCACGCAGGCACGGGGGCTCATCTTCCCGCTCTCGAGGTTCACTCATGCAGGCACCCGCCACCGGTCGCTACCGCCATTTCAAGGGGGGCTATTACCAGGTTCTGGCCCTGGCCTTGCACACCGAAACCCAGGAGCAGTTGGTGATCTATCAATCCGAACAGGATGGTCAGGTCTATGCCCGCCCCGTCGCCATGTTCATGGAGTGGATTGAACATCAGGGACAGGTGGTGAGCCGCTTCACGCCGGTGGCCTGAGGCAGACTTGGCGACATGAAAAAAGGCGCCAGAGGCGCCTTTTTTCATGGTGTCGGGGCTTACAGACCCAGATTGGCTCTGGCATAGGCCTCAAAATCGGTGCAGCCGCCGATGTGCTGCTCATCTAGGAAGATCTGCGGCACAGTGGTGACCGGCTTGCCCGCCTTGGCGGCGAGATCGTCCTTGGTCAGCCCGGCCACGTTGATATCCACGTAGCGGAACTCGAAGTCATCGCGCTCCTCGGTCAGTTGCTCGGCAATCTGCTTGGCACGCACGCAATAGGGGCAACCGGGACGACCAAAAATCTCTACAAACATCTTTTCTCTCCATTAAACAAGCCGTTGAAGAAGGCCATTGAGATGAGGCTGGGCACAGCATAGCCCTGGCGCCCTGTCAGTCAAAGCTGAAAATAGCGATGCTTACGTTCGCCATCTCCGATTGCACCCACTGCTGATGACGGCGCCAGCGTCCCTGTTTCGCCCCAAGGCCGGGGAATCGGGCCGCCTTGCCGGCAAGGCAGCCCGTCTATCACTGCTCGACGATCTGGATGGGTTGCTGCTGGTAGATGCTCTCCAGCACGCCTTTTTCGAAGACGGTCCAGGGCCAGGGCGCCTTGCTGGCGCGGTAGCGCTCGTGGGTTGCCGGATCCTGGGAGAGACCGCGCTGGAACATCACGAAGGCCTTGCGCTGGCCACCGGCGGTGTCGATGAAACCGGCGAGGTTCGAGGTACCTGTGATGGTACCGGTCTTGGCGTGCACCTTGTTCTTCATCATGGGGGCGGTGACGCTGCGTCGCCAGGCCAGGGTGCCGTCTACCTGGGAGCTTGGCAGCAGCTTGATGAAGTCGAGCTCGGCATCGTTCTTCTGGATGAAGTTAAGCACCGACAACATCTGGCGCGCGCTGATGAGATTGTGGGCGGAGAGGCCGGAGCCGTCGGCCAGGGTGGCGTTGCCAAGGTCAATGCCGTGCTTGGTCAGGATGGCGCGCACCGCCATGGTGCCGCTGCGATAGCTGCCCGGCTTGTTGTAGTAGTGACGCCCCACGGTTTTGAGGAAGGTATCGGCGTAGAGGTTGTCGGACTTTTTCAACATCTTGGCGAGCATCACCGGCAGGGAGACAGAGTAGTGGGTCGCCAGGGTCTGGGCACCGACAGGGGCCTGATGGGTGACCCGCAGCAGGCCGTCGTGGCTGATCCCGGCGCGGTTCATGGCCCAGCGGATGTTGTCCCAGCCCCAGGCCTCCACGTCATGGATGGCAAAGCGCAGCCCTTGTGGCTCCTTGTTCGGGGTGATGCAGCCCTTGAGCTCGTAGAAGTTGCCCTTGGCCATGTCTACTTCCAGAGCGCAGAACTGACGCGCCATGTCGCCATAGCTCATCACCTCCACGTTGTCGGCGCCGATGCCGATGGGCACGCCGGTGGCCACGTTGCCCACCGCAGGCTTGCCAATCTGGGTGGCGGTGATGGTGCCGTAGGCGCAGTTCTTGTCGATGATGACCGAGGAGACGGGAGCGGCGAAGCAGAGGGTCTGATCCCCCCAGGACCAGCCGTTGCCACGCTCATAGCCGTTGTAGGCACCGGTGTTGACATAGACGTTGCCCTGAATGCGGGTGACGCCCAACTGTTTGAACAGGGCAACCAGATCCATGCGCGACAGGGTCGGGTCGCCGACGAAGTTGATCCAGATGTCGCCGTTGATGGTGGTGCCCTGTTTGGCGCCGGGCTGGGCCTGGATGTCGGTGGCGAAGCGGAAGTCGGCACCGAGTTCGAGGCGTGCGGCGAGCGCGGTGAGCACCTTCATGGTGGAGGCGGGGGCTATCATGTCATCGGCGTGACGGGCAAATTCCACCCCGTTGTTGCCCTGTACGATGACGGCGTACTGGCCCCCCTTGGGCGGGGTCAGCGGGGCGGCGTGGACCGCCAGAGAAAAGAGAGCACAAAAACCAATCAACAGCCGCTGCATAGGATCCTCTAACTGAACGAAAGGGCGACATCATAAACCGCCCCGATAATCAAACCGGGTGACTGCCGGGTATCACCTGCCATGGGGTCAGGCCGGGGCGTTGGCAGTCCGGTAACGCCCCTCGTAATCGAATATTTTTTCCTTCACCTGCCAGAAGCGTCCCGACTTGCGGGCGATGACGAAATCCGGGTGACGGAACTGGTCTGCCGCGAGCATCACGCTCGCCAGGGTAGTGAATTCGGGCTCCAGGCCCGGGGCGGGCCAATGATGACGCACAAAGTGTTGTTGAAACAAGCGCTGTGCACCCCGGGAGTGAAAGGGGAAGTACTCCGTCAGGGTCAGGCCATCCTCGTCGTGGTAGGTCACCTCCAGCCGCTCCCCCTGCTTGCCGCGCCCGGCACTCAGGGTCAAACCGGCGCAGCGGATCACCATGCAGTCCTTGAGATTGAGGGCCTCCTTGAGCTTGTCGTCAGGGTCCACCAGCAGCTGGTCACAGCGTTGGCAGCGGCGGGCGGCGATGTCGTTTTCAGCACCGCAACCTGGGCAGATCTTGGCGCGAAAGCGGTAGTCGCACTCCTCGCGGTTGCCCTCGTCATCTTCAAACAGTCCCTGACAGCGGCGGCCGTAGTGCTCGATCACCTTGCCATCCTCGTCGGTCTTGCCCCAGAAGGTGTTGGCAAAGCCGCAGGCGGGGCAGGGCACCTGAACCGGCTCGGTGCCGGCGTGGGGCCTGGGCTCCCCCACTTCGGGGGCAAACAGGTTGAAGTTGTTGCCTGCGTAGTCGAGCACCAGGCAATCGCTCTTGCCGGGTGAGAGGCGCAGGCCCCGTCCCACAATCTGCTGATAGAGCGACACCGATTCGGTGGGGCGCAGCATCACGATGAGGTCGACGTGGGGGGCATCAAAACCGGTGGTGAGCACCGCTACGTTGACCAGAAACTTGAGCTCGCGCGCCTTGAAGGCACTGATTAGAGCGTCGCGCTCCGGTCCCGGTGTCTCGCCGGTGACGAGGGCGGCCTGCTGGCCTCTGGCACCGAGCAGGCCATGAATTTCCCGGGCATGCTCGACGGTGGCGGCGAAGATCATCACCCCCTGCCGGTCGGCCGCATACTCCAGCACCTGGCTCAGGATATGGGGGGTGACCCGCTCCTGGCGCTTGATCTCGCCGTTGAGCTGCGCCTCGCTGAACAGGCCGTTCTCCCGCGGCACCAGCTTGCTGAAGTCGTAGTGGACGATGGGGGCGTCCACCAGGCGCGGCGGGGTCAGGTAGCCGTTTTTCACCATGAAGCGCAGGGGCAGTTCGAACACGCAGTCACCGAACAGCCGCTCGCCGTGGCTCTTGACCATGCCGTGGTAGTGGCGCCGGTAGATCCAGCCCAGCCCCAGCCGATAGGGGGTGGCGGTGAGCCCGAGGATCTTGAGGGCCGGATTGGCGGCCTTGAGATGCTCGATCACCTGATGGTATTGGCTGTCGTCATCGAGCGAGACCCGGTGGCACTCGTCGATGATGAGCAGCGAAAAAGCCCCGTCGAAGGCATCCAGATTGCGCGCCACCGACTGTACCGAGCCAAACACCACCTGGGCGCTCGCCTCCTTGCGATCCAGCCCCGCGGCAAAGATGTCGGCCCGGAGTCCCCAGGCCTCGTACTTGGCGTGGTTCTGCTCCACCAGCTCCTTGACGTGAGCCAGCACCAGCACCCGGCCACGGGCCTTGCGGGCCAGTTCGGCGATCACTAGGCTTTTGCCGGCCCCGGTGGGCAGCACCACCACGGCGGGATCCGGGTGTTTGCGAAAGTGGCTGATGACGGCGTTGACCGCGTCGGTCTGATAGGGTCTGAGAACGAACATGGGGAACGGCTGTGGCGCAAGGTGGCGCCATTATAGGGATCTTGCGGGGAAAATGCAGCGAGGGGGGGCGTGCTGACAGGAAGCGGGCCGGCAAGATGCCGGCCCGTGCAGGTCAGGGAGCTCAGTGGAAGGGGAACAGGTAGTTGAGCCAGCTACCCATGCGCATCAGGATCTTGCGCATGATGGCCACGTGGTGGAAGTGCTCGGTATAGATGGCGGCCTGACCGCTGGAACCCGCGATCACCTGGTAGTTTGCCCACTCGGGATCGGTGATCTCGAGCACGATGGGCAGGCGACCCGGTACCTGTGCCGAGGTCTGATCGATAAGACCCGCCTGTGCCTGGATATTGCCCGGTGCCATGGCCGGGATAACGGACTGCACCTTGGCCTTGAAGATGCGGCCCGGAATGCCGTCGAGCACGACTTCGGCCTCGTCACCCGCCTTGAGCCGCTGCATGCTGTTCTGCCAGAACCAGCCGACATAGGCATTGGCATCTTCATGAATGAAGGTCATCACGGGGCGGAACATGAAGGGGGCGGCAATCATGCCCGGGCGCAATGCCAGTTGTACGACATGACCGTCACTCGGGGCGTAGACCACGGTCTGCTCCAGATCGTACTTGGCGATGTTGAGCTGGGCACCCAGGTCATTGAGGGTCGCTTTCTGCTGATCAATTTGGGCGACGATGTCATCCACGTTGGCCTGGGTGACGTCGAGGTCGCGCTGTTTGCCGATGCCCCGTCGCATCAGCTCCTGGGCGCGATCCCTGTCCAGGCTGGCGGATCGCAGGCGGGCGTCCAGAGCCTTCAGAAAATCGGTGTTGGAGGCGAGGCGCGCCGTCAGGCTGGCGACCTTCTCCTGGAAGGGCTCAGCGTCGATGCGAAACAGCACATCCCCTTTCTTGACCGGCTGGTTGGGCTTGACCGGGACGTCGGTGACACGCCCCTTGACCAGGGGCACGACCGGGGTGGAGACATAATAGTTGCGAGCCAGCTCGGAATAGGGGTGGTTGTAGTTCATCAGCATGATGAGTGTGCCGATGATGATGACGCCACCCAGTACGGCGGTCGGCACGGTCCACTTGTTGAGCGGGATCTTGAAGATCTTGAAAATACCTATGCAGAGGGCTGTATAGGTGAGAATAAGTAGCAGGTCCATGGGGCGTTACCTATTTGTCGGTCTGTTCGAGCGTGGTCATGCGAGCCTGCAGTGCTGCCAGCTCCTCTTTGAGTGCGCTGATCTCTGTCTCGTCATGTTGTAGGCGTTGCGAGAAGCCCCAGCCGCGATCGGGGCGATAAATCGTGGCCCAGATCCAGAGGAAGGGCCAGAGCACGTGCAGGGTGAACAGGCTGACCCAGCCTGCCACGTGAATGGCGTCCTGGTGGGGGTGATTACGGTGCTTGGCAATTTCATATGGAATATCGTGAATGACGATAATGCCATCTTAAATGCGAAAGGGGACTCCCTCCGACGTAGGTGGGAGGGGAATTTCGCCGGGGCGTCAGCCCCGCTGGTTTTGAATGTATTGCTTGA
>NZ_JBFODJ010000019.1:0-18331 GCF_040908265.1 Aeromonas sp. R5-1 | reverse complement strand
TACCGTATCCCCTGATACCCATAGAGGGAGGGTGAGAACCCTCGCCGGGTTCGACAAGGGGGCAGGACAGCCCCCTTGGACAGCCGCAGGCTGCCCGCAGGGCGAGCGCCAGGGACGGCGCGAGTCAATCCCGACCCAGCACCAAATTGTAAAAACCGACCTCAGGGTCGGTTTTTTGCATCTGGTGACATGGCAACATCCGATGCCGATGGAGAGAAGGTGAGAAGCCTCGTCGGGTTCGAGCAGAGCAGCTTGCTGCGATGAACGGCCGCAGGTCGCCCCGAAGGGGTGAGCCACGCAGGGGGGAATAATCCCTCCCTCACCGCCAGATAAAGTAAAAGGCCCCGTCTTGCGACGGGGCCTTTTACTTTATCTGGCGATGGGCGGCTCGGTTCGACCCCTGTTGACAGGCGGGCAGGATAGCCCGACTGGACGGCCAGGGGCGAGCGCCAGGGATGACGCGAGTCAATCCCGACCCAGCGTACAGCTTGAAGAACTGACCTCAGGATCGGTTTTTGCTTCAAGGTGTCTGCCAACCCCCTGGCAGGAGAAACCCGTCATCGGCGGAGCCAGAAAAAACGGTTTGCCGCGATACCTGGCCGAGTGCCGCCCAGTCAATCCCATCCCTTCCGCCTCTCTGATCTCTGCCGACAGGGGAGATGCCCCGAGGGCAGCCAGCCCTCTCTCGTTGACAGCTTATTACGCCAAGAAAAGAGAGTGTTGCGATATAAATAACCAACTTCCTCTCACAGATAGCACAGTGTATTGTGATATCACCTGGATAACTGCCTCGTCCTGCCATGCCGGCACCGTCAACCTGCTCTACAGATCAAGCGGCACAGGCCGATGCCACTGGACACTACCGGGTCTGCGCAACCTCTCGGATATTGCTCACCGATTGGATATCGTTTTGAAAAACTGATAGTTAAATGGCTACACTAGCCTCACACATCGCATAGGGATATGGACAAATGAGTCTTATTGGCTTGCTGCTGGCCCTGGCAGCCATTCTGGGTGGCAACATGATAGAAGGGGGGCACCCCAGCGCCCTGCTCGATCTGCCCGCCTTTCTCATCGTGATCGGCGGTACCGTCGGTGCCGCACTGACCCAGTTTCCCTTCTCCGTGGTTGGTAAAACCCTCAAACGCTTCAAGTGGCTCATTACTCCCCTGCGCCTCGACATGCTGGAGCAGGCCCAACTGCTTGAAACCCTGGCGGGCAATGCACGGCGCAGCGGCATGCTGGCACTGGAGGGCATGATCGACGACATCAAGGATCCCTTCCTGCAAAAAGGGGTACAGATGATGGTCGATGGCTACGAGAAGACCAAAATCCACGAGGTACTGGAAAACGAGATCGAGTTCGAGCAGGAAGATATCGAACAGACCGTCAAATTCTACGAGGCCATGGGGGGCTACTGCCCGACCATGGGGATCGTCGGGGCCGTATTTGGCCTCATTCACGCCATGGGCCTGCTGGATGCCCCCGACAAGCTGGGGGGCGCCATCGCGGTGGCCTTTATCGCCACCATCTACGGGGTGTCGGCCGCCAACCTCATCTTCCTGCCCTTCGGCAACCGCTACAAGTCGTTTGCCCACCAGATCCGCCACTACAAGGAGATGACCCTCACCGGCATCCTCTGCATCGTGGACGGCGAGTCACAGCAACGGCTGCAAGTGACCCTTGAGCCTTACCTCGGAGGCCACGGTGGCGAAAAAGAAAAAGGCTGAGGCGCCGGAGAACCACGAACGCTGGCTGGTCTCCTACGCCGACTTCATGACACTGCTGTTCGCCCTGTTCGTGGTGCTCTACTCCTTCGCCATGGCCAAGCAGTCGGAGACTCGCGTGCTCATTCAGGGCTTTATCGAATCTCTTGGCAAGATAGGGCTGGTCTCCCTTCCCGCCGGCTCCCCCGTGATGCAGGGGGGCACAGGCATACTGGAACCCGAGTCCAAGACCACCCCCAATACCTCCCAGAAAGAGCAGGTGCTGGATACCCAGACGCCCGCAGCGGCGGCCGACCCTTTCAACGAGACCATCGGCTCCTCGGAGAAACCTGCGGCCACGGAGTCCTGGCCCCACAAGACCAAGGAGCAGGATTGGGTCACGGTCACCAAGCAGAAGCTGGATCAGCAGCTCAAGAGCCAAATCGAGTCCAAGGAGATCGAGGTGGAGCAACTTGGCAGCCAGCTGGTGATCCGCATCGGCGAAAAGACCTTGTTCCCCGCCGACTCCGCCTTCTTGCAGCCCCAGTTCATTCCCCTGGTCAACAAGGTCTCGGACGTGCTGGCGGACATCCCCGGCATGGTGGTGGTCACCGGTCACACCGACAACTCCCAGGCGCCGGTGGAGCTCTATCGCAACAACTGGGAGCTGTCGGTGCTGCGGGCGGCCACCATCACCCACACCCTGCTGACCAACCCCAAGCTGGATTCACGACGGCTGATCGCCCAGGGGGTGGCTGATACCCAACCCCGTTATCCGAACGATACCCCGGCTCACCGCCAGGCCAACCGCCGGGTGGAGATCGTGCTCTCCCAGGGCAAGGCGGCAGAGCAGAGCCTCCCCGTTCTCCAACCCTGAAACAGACCCCGCCATGCGGGGTCTTTTGTTTCCTGCCATCCACCAGATTTTCAAACTATCCGGTTTTTTTCTGCTACATAAAAACGATTGAAAACAATTCTCAAACGAGAAAGTTGACCCCGCTAGCAAAACACAATTTTCATCCCGTTGATTAATAATTAATCCTTTGAAATGACATGTAAATCAGTACGAAAGTGGCATACTACGTAACATCATTGTTAAGTCACATGATTAATTTGGTTAGGGAAAAACCTATATGTTTGCTGATATTGCCGTCCAGCACTGGGCTTTTGCTGTCTATGTCATTGGCGCCATCTGTATCTGCTTGACCATGATAGGCCTGGCGGCCTTGCTGGGGGGACGCGCCTATGGCCGTGCCAAGAACAAACCCTTCGAATCCGGGGTGGATTCCGTCGGCAACGCCCGCCTGCGCTTCTCCGCCAAGTTCTACCTGGTCGCCATGTTCTTCGTCATCTTCGATGTCGAAGCCCTCTATCTCTTTGCCTGGTCCGTCTCCGTTCGGGAGAGCGGCTGGGTCGGCTTCATCGAAGCCACCATCTTCATCACCCTGCTGCTGGTAGGCCTCCTCTACCTGTGGCGCATTGGTGCCCTCGACTGGGCCCCGAAAAAGCGTGTCCTGACTGACAAGAAACCAGACTGAACTACCGATTATCTCTTTGAGGTTGCACCATGAAGTACACCCTGACCCGGATTGACCCGGATGCGCCCGTTGAGCGCTACCCCCAGGAACAGCGCCAGACCGCCGATGATCCACTGGCGCAGCAAGCGACCCGCGGCATCATGATCGGGCGCCTCGAAGAGGTGCTGCAAGACACCGTCAACTGGGGCCGCAAGAACTCCCTCTGGCCCTACAACTTCGGCATCTCCTGCTGCTACGTGGAGATGTGTACCGCCTTCACCTCTCCCCACGACGTGGCTCGCTTCGGTGCTGAGGTCATACGAGCCTCCCCCCGTCAGGCCGACTTCATGGTGATTGCCGGCACCCCCTTCATCAAGATGGCCCCTGTCATCCAGCGGCTCTATGAGCAGTTGCTCGAGCCCAAGTGGGTCATCTCCATGGGGGCCTGCGCCAACTCCGGCGGCATGTATGACATCTACTCCGTGGTACAGGGGGTGGACAAGTTCCTGCCGGTCGATGTCTACATTCCGGGCTGCCCGCCCCGCCCCGAGGCCTTCCTGCAAGCCCTGATGCTGCTGCAGGAGTCCATCGGCAAGGAACGCCGCCCCCTCTCCTGGGTGGTGGGGGATCAGGGGATCTACCGTCCCCAGATGCAATCCGAGAAGGAACGCAAGCGCGGCGAGCGGATCAACGTGACCAACCTGCGCACGCCGGATGAGATCTGATCATGAAACTGACTCGAGAATTCCCAAGCAATTACACCATGGCACAGTGGCAAACCGCCGATCACGCCGATGCCCAGGTGGTCGGCGAGCTGTTCGCCCACTTCGGTGCCGAGCGCTTCACCGTGCAGAGCACCCGTACCGGCGTGCCGGTCATCTGGCTCTCCCGGGATCTGCTGCTGGACGTGATGGGCTTCTTGCAAAAGCTGCCCTCCCCCTTCGTGATGCTGTTCGATCTCAGCGCCACCGACGAACGGATGCGCAGCCATCGCCACGGCCTGCCGGAGAGCGACTTTACCGTCTTCTATCACCTCATCTCCATCGACCGTAACGCCGACGTGATGCTGAAAGTGGCGCTCAAGGAGAGCGATCTCCATCTGCCCACCGTCAGCCGCCACTTCCCCAACGCCAACTGGTACGAGCGGGAAGTGTGGGATCTGATGGGGATCACCTTCGATGGCCACCCCCATCTGACCCGCATCATGATGCCCAAGAGCTGGCAAGGGCACCCCCTGCGCAAGGACTACCCGGCGCGCGCCACCGAGTTTGATCCCTTCATGCTCGATGCGGTCAAGCAGGATCAGGAGCAGGACAACCTGCTGTTCAAGCCGGAAGAGTGGGGCATGGCCCGCGGCAACGAGAACGAGGACTACATGTTCCTGAACCTCGGGCCGAACCACCCCTCCGCCCACGGCGCCTTCCGCCTGGTGCTGCAACTCGACGGGGAAGAGATCCGCGACTGCGTGCCCGACATCGGCTATCACCACCGCGGCGCAGAGAAGATGGGCGAGCGCCAGTCCTGGCACAGCTACATCCCCTACACCGACCGGGTCGAATACCTGGGCGGCGTGATGAACAACCTGCCCTATGTGCTGGCGGTCGAGAAGCTGGCCGGCATCAAGGTGCCGGCGCGGGTCGACATGATCCGGGTGATGATGGCGGAGCTGTTCCGCATCCAGAGCCACCTGCTGTTTCTTGGCACCTACATTCAGGACGTGGGGGCCATGACCCCGGTCTTCTTCACCTTCACGGACCGCCAGAAGATCTACACCATCATCGAGGCCATCACCGGAGCCCGCATGCACCCGGCCTGGTTCCGTATCGGCGGCGTGGCCCACGATCTGCCTGCCGGCTGGACCCGCCTCATCCAGGACAACCTGTTGAGCTGGCTGCCCAAGCGGTTGATGGAGTATGAAAAGGCGGCCATGCGCAACAGCATACTGCGGGGCCGCACCATCGGCGTCGCCGCCTACAACACGGCCCAGGCCCTGGCCTGGGGCACCACGGGGGGCGGTCTGCGGGCCACAGGGCTCAACTTTGACGTGCGCAAATGGCGCCCCTATTCCGGTTACGATCAGTTCGAGTTCGAGGTGCCGGTGGGCAGCAACGGGGACGCCTACGACCGCGCCACCGTGCGCATCGAGGAGATCCGCCAGAGCCTGTCCATTATCGAGCAGTGCATGAAAAACATGCCTGAGGGCCCCTTCAAGGCGGATCACCCGCTCACCACGCCACCGCCCAAAGAGCGCACCCTGCAGGACATCGAAACCCTGATCACCCACTTCCTGCAAGTCTCCTGGGGGCCTGTCATGCCGGCCGCCGAGTCCTTCCAGATGATAGAGGCGACCAAGGGGGTCAACAGCTATTACCTGACCAGCGACGGATCCACCATGAGCTACCGGACCCGGATCCGCACCCCTAGCTTTGCTCACCTGCAGCAGATCCCCTCGGTGATCCGCGGCCAGATGGTGTCGGATCTTATCGTCTACCTGGGCAGTATCGATTTCGTTATGTCAGATGTGGATCGTTGAGTCCTCTCGCCCCGGCAGCCGGGGCGAAGGGCAAGACGCGCAGTAAAGGGACAAGCCACAAAAGGTCAAGTCATGAGCCAATGTCAGTGTCACAATAACCAGACCCCACAAGGGCAAGGGGCATGCAGCAGCCAGCAGGGAGATTTCGTCCTGAGCCAGGCTGAGCGCGATGCCATCGAACACGAGAAACACCACTACGAAGATCCCCGTGCAGCCAGCATCGAAGCGCTCAAGATAGTGCAACAGGCCCGTGGCTGGGTGCCTGACGGCGCCATTCACGCCATCGGCGCCGAGCTCGGCATCCCCGCCAGCGACGTGGAAGGGGTCGCCACCTTCTACAGCCAGATCTTCCGCCAGCCGGTGGGTCGTCACATCATCCGCGTCTGCGACAGCATGGTCTGCTACATCAACGGCCACGAGCAGTTGCTTGCCGGTCTGAAAGAGGTCGTCAATCTGGCCCCCGGTCAAACCTCCCCGGATGGCCGCTTCACCCTGTTGCCCGTCTGCTGCCTCGGCAACTGCGACAAGGGGCCGGCCATCATGATCGATGACGATACCTATGGCGGACTCGATGCCGTCAGCCTGCTGAAAACCCTGGAGGCTTACCCATGAGCATTCAGCCAGGCAAGACGCTTGCCTCCCTCGGTACCGCCAATCGCATCCCCCGCACCGCCGAGACTCACCCTCTCACCTGGCGCCTGCGGGACGACGGCCAGCCGGTCTGGCTCGAGGAGTATCAGGCAAAACAGGGCTATGAGGCCGCCCGCAAGGCGCTGGGCCAGATGAGCCCGGATGACATCGTCAGCACCGTCAAGGATGCCGGCCTCAAGGGACGCGGCGGCGCCGGTTTCTCCACTGGCGTGAAGTGGGGCCTGATGCCCAAAGACGAGAGCATGAACATCCGTTACCTGCTCTGCAACGCCGACGAGATGGAACCCAATACCTACAAAGACCGCATGCTGATGGAGCAGCTGCCCCACCTGCTGATCGAGGGGATGATCATCAGTGCCCGGGCTCTCAAGGCCTATCGCGGCTACATCTTCCTGCGCGGCGAGTACGTGGATGCCGCCATCCACCTGCGCCGCGCCGTGGAAGAGGCCAAGGCCGCGGGGTTCCTTGGCAAGAACATCCTGGGCTCGGGCTTTGACTTCGAGCTGTTCGTCCACACCGGCGCAGGTCGCTACATCTGCGGCGAAGAGACGGCCCTCATCAACTCCCTGGAAGGACGGCGCGCCAACCCGCGGGCCAAACCCCCCTTCCCCGCCGTCTCCGGCGTCTGGGGCAAGCCGACCTGCGTCAACAACGTCGAAACCCTGTGCAACGTCCCCGCCATCATCGGCAACGGTGTGGCCTGGTATCAGGGGCTGGCACTGCCGGGTTCGGAAGATCACGGCACCAAGCTGATGGGCTTTTCCGGCAAGGTCAACAATCCCGGCCTGTGGGAGCTGCCCTTTGGCATCACCGCCCGCGAGCTGTTCGAAAACTACGCCGGCGGCATGAAGCCCGGTTATCGCCTGAAAACCTGGCAACCGGGCGGCGCCGGCACCGGCTTCCTGCTGCCCGAACACCTGGATGCCCAGATGTACGCTGGCGGCATCGGCAAGGTGGGCACCCGCATGGGTACGGGCCTTGCCATGGCGGTGGATGACAGCATCAACATGGTCTCCCTGCTGCGCAACATGGAGGAGTTCTTTGCCCGCGAATCCTGCGGCTGGTGCACCCCCTGCCGCGACGGCCTGCCCTGGAGCGTCAAGATCCTGCGGGCGCTGGAGCGGGGCGAGGGCCAACCCGAGGATCTCGCGACCCTGGAACAGCTCGTCAGTTTCCTGGGCCCGGGCAAGACCTTCTGTGCCCATGCCCCCGGCGCCGTCGAGCCCCTTGGCAGTGCGATGAAGTATTTCCGGTCCGAGTTCGAGGCCGGGGTCAAGGCCCCCCATGACAATCACAAGCTGTTCAAGGGTATCCAGCCCAACCTGCTGGGCGAGCGCTGGTAAGCGCCAGGACGCATCGGGCAATAGCCGATTTCATAAAACAGGTTTCAGGGAAGTTGTATGGCAACCATTCATGTAGACGGTAAAGAGTACGAGGTAGACGGGGCAGACAACCTGCTGCAAGCCTGTCTGTCGCTGGGTCTGGACGTCCCCTATTTTTGCTGGCACCCGGCGCTCGGTAGCGTCGGTGCCTGCCGCCAGTGCGCGGTCAAACAGTATCAGAATGCCGACGACAAGCGCGGCCGCCTGGTCATGTCCTGCATGACCCCCTCCACCGATGGCACCTATATCTCCATCGAGGATGAAGAGGCGAAGGAGTTTCGCAAGACGGTGGTGGAGTGGCAGATGACCAACCATCCCCACGACTGCCCGGTGTGCGAAGAGGGGGGCGCCTGCCACCTGCAGGACATGACGGTGATGACCGGCCACAACAGCCGCCGCTACCGTTTCACCAAGCGCACCCACCAGAATCAGGATCTGGGCCCCTTCATCAACCACGAGATGAACCGCTGCATCGCCTGCTACCGCTGCGTGCGCTATTACAAGGATTACGCCGGTGGCGAGGATCTCGGGGTCTATGGCGCCCACGACAACGTCTACTTCGGCCGGGTCGAGGATGGCACCCTGGAGAGCGAATTCTCCGGCAACCTGGTGGAGGTCTGTCCCACCGGCGTCTTCACCGACAAGACCCACTCCGAGCGTTACAACCGCAAGTGGGACATGCAGTTCGCCCCCAGCATCTGCCAGGGGTGCTCGGTCGGCTGCAACATCAGCCCGGGTGAGCGCTACGGCGAGCTGCGCCGCATCGAGAACCGTTTCCACGGCGCCCTGAACCACTATTTCCTCTGCGATCGCGGCCGCTTCGGCTACGGTCACGTCAATCTGACCGACCGCCCGCGCCAACCCCTGCTGCAGGATGGCAGTGACAAGCTGGCCATCACGGTGGATGGTGCCCTGAACCGGGCCGCGGATGCGCTGCGCACCGCCAGCGGCGTCATCGGCATCGGCTCACCCCGCGCCTCCTTGGAGAGCAACTTCGCCCTGCGCGAACTGGTGGGGGCCGCCAACTTCTACTCCGGGGTCGAGCAGAGCGAATGGAAATGCCTGCAGAAGATGCTGGACATTCTGGAGCACGGCGGCGTGCGTACTCCCAGCCTGCGCGACATGGAAGAGGCCGACGCCGTGCTGGTGCTCGGGGAAGATGTCACCCAGACCGCCGCCCGCATCGCCCTGGCCCTGCGCCAGGCGGTGAAAGGCAAGGGGCGCGACATTGCCCGCAAGCTGAAGGTGGATCTCTGGCAGGTCGCCGCCGTGCAGACCCTGGCCCAGAACCAGCGCTACCCCTTGCTCATCACCAGTCTGGATGCCACCCGCCTGGATGACGTGGCGAGCAGCACCCTGCACGCCCCCCACGCGGATCAGGCGCGCCTCGGGTTTGCCATCGCCCACCTGCTGGATGCCAGTGCACCGGCGCCAACGGATCTCTCCCCCGAACAGCAGGCCCTCGCCGCCCAATGGGCCGATCTGCTTGGCAACGCCAAAAAGCCCCTCATCATCGCAGGCAATGGTGCCCGCAACGAGGCGCTGATCGAAGCGGCCAGCAACATCGCCCGCGCTCTCAAGGGCCGTGGCCAGGCCGCGGAGCTTGCCCTGGTGGCTCAGGAAGCCAACAGCCTGGGACTGGCCATGCTGGCCCGGCATGCCGCCCCGCTGGAGTCAGCCCTCGAGCGCATGGAAGGGGAAGAGAGACTTGCCTTGGTCGTTCTTGAGAACGACCTCTACCGCCGAGCCCCCCGCAGCCGGGTGGACGCCGCTCTGGATCGCCTGCAACACCTGCTGGTCATCGACCATCAGGAGACGGCCACCGCGAAGAAGGCGGATCTGGTGCTGCCTGCCGCCAGTTTTGCCGAAGGCGATGGCACCCTGGTGAACATGGAAGGCCGCGCCCAGCGCTTCTTCCAGGTCTATGCTCCCGCCTTCTACAACGCCGATATCCAGGTGCGCGAGAGCTGGCGCTGGCTGGATGCCCTGCAAGGGAGCCAGCAACCGCGTTCGGTTCGCTGGAACACCTTCGACGATGTGAGTCGCGATTGCGCCGCCAGCGCCCCGCTGCTCACCACCATGGGGGAAGCTGCACCCAACGCCGGCCTGCGCATTCGCGGCATGAAGCTCGCCCGGGAGCCGCACCGCTACAGTGGTCGCACCTCCATGCTGGCGAACCAGAACGTGAGCGAGCCCAGAGTCGCCCAGGATCCCGATTCGCCGTTCGCCTTCTCCATGGAAGGCTACGCCGGTGCCCGCCAGCCCCTCTCCCAGGTACCGTTTGCCTGGGCGCCGGGCTGGAACTCCCCCTCCGCCTGGAACAAGTTCCAGGACGAGGTGGGTGGCAACCTGCGTGCCGGGGATCCCGGTCGCCGCCTGCTGGAGCCGGGCGAAGGCAACCTGGGCTGGTTTGGTGCCATCCCGGCCCCCTTCCAGCCCGCCGCATCCCTGCAGGTGGTGAGCTATGACCAGCTGTTCGGTGGCGAGGAGCTCTCCGCCAGAAGCCCGGTCATCCAGGCTCGCATGGGGGAACCCACCCTGGTACTGAACCCGGCGGATGCCGCGCGCCTGGCACTGTCCCCTGACGCACTGGTGGCCTTCTCCTGGGGTGGCAACCACTGGCGCCTGCGTCTGCGCCTGAGCGATGCGCTGGCTCCGGGCCTGGCAGGGTTGCCACTCGGGGTGAACGGCCTGCCAACCGCCCTGCACCACGCCCTGATCGATAACCTGCAGGAGGTCATCGCATGAGCGACTCTCTGATGGATCTGCTGATCGAGGTCGGCAAGGCCCTGGTCGTACTCGTGGGGATCGTGGGGGCTGGCGCCTTCATGAGCTTCATCGAGCGCCGCCTGCTGGCACTGTGGCAGGACCGTTACGGCCCCAACCGGGTTGGCCCCTTCGGCCTGCTGCAACTGGCCGCCGACATGGTCAAGATGTTCTTCAAGGAGGACTGGATCCCGCCCTTTGCGGATCGCCGGATCTTCGTGCTGGCCCCCATCATCGCCTTCACCGCCTTCATCCTGGCGTTTGCGGTGGTGCCCATCACCCCCACCTGGGGCGTGGCGGATCTCAACGTGGGGCTGCTCTATATCCTGGCGATCGCCGGGCTGGCGGTCTATGCCGTGCTCTTCGCAGGCTGGTCGAGCAACAACAAGTACTCCCTGCTCGGCAGCCTGCGCGCCTCGGCCCAGACCCTCTCCTACGAGGTGTTCCTTGGCCTCTCGCTCATGGGCATCGTCATCCAGACCGGCAGCTTCAACCTGCGTGACATCGTCGAGGCCCAGGCCGGCATGTGGAACGTGATCCCCCAGATCCTGGGCTTCGTCACCTTCCTGTTTGCCGGGGTCGCCGTCACCCACCGCCACCCGTTTGACCAGCCGGAGGCCGAGCAGGAGCTCGCCGACGGCTATCACATCGAGTACGCGGGCATGAAGTGGGGTCTCTTCTTCGTGGGGGAGTACATCGGCATCGTGCTGATCTCTTCCCTCATCGTGACCCTCTTCTTCGGTGGCTGGCACGGCCCCTGGCTGCCGCCCTTCATCTGGTTCGCCCTGAAGACCGCCTGTTTCATGGTGTTCTTCATCCTGCTGCGGGCCTCCCTACCCCGCCCGCGTTTCGACCAGGTGATGTCCTTTGGCTGGAAAGTGTGCCTGCCCCTGACCCTGCTCAACATGTTGGTCACCGCTGCCGTGGTGCTGATGAATGCGTGAGCAAAACGAGATGGACATGACGATGATTCGGCGGTCTGCGGCAAGGAAGCGCCCAGACGCCAGTGCTGATAAATGTGCAGTGAGGCACCTATGAAAATTACGAGCATTATCAAGGGTGTTGGCACCCAGTTGCGCAGTCTTGGGATGGTCTTCTCCCATGCCTGGCGCCCCCGTGAAACCTTGAGCTACCCGGAGCAGCCGGTCTACGCCGCCCCCCGTTTTCGCGGTCGCATCGTACTGACCCGGGATCCCGATGGGGACGAACGCTGCGTGGCGTGCAACCTGTGTGCGGTCGCCTGCCCGGTCGGTTGCATCTCCTTGCAGAAGTCGGAGCGGGAAGATGGTCGCTGGTACCCGGAGTTCTTTCGCATCAACTTCTCCCGCTGCATCTTCTGCGGCCTGTGCGAGGAGGCCTGCCCCACCACCGCCATCCAGCTGACGCCGGATTTCGAGATGGGGGAGTATCGTCGCCAGGATCTGGTGTACGAGAAGGAAGATCTGCTGATAAGCGGCCCCGGCAAATACCCGGACTACAACTTCTACCGCATGAGCGGGATGGCCATCGACGGCAAACCCAAAGGGGATGCCGAGAACGAAGCCAAGCCCATCGATGTCAAGAGCCTGCTGCCCTAGGAGTCAATCATGGAACTGGCATTCTATGCCGCGGCCCTGGTCGCCGTTTACAGCACGCTGCGGGTGATCAGCACCAGCAACCCCATGCATGCGCTGCTCAATCTCATCATCTCCCTCATCGCCGTGGCCATGATCTTCTTTTGCCTGGGCGCCGCCTTTGCGGGGGCCCTGCAGGTGATCGTCTACGCCGGCGCCATCATGGTGCTGTTCGTGTTCGTGGTGATGATGCTGAACCTGGGGAGCGCCCAGGATCAGGAGAAGAAGTGGCTCACTCCCATGACCTGGGGTGGCCCGGCCCTGCTCTCCCTCATTTTGCTGGGCTTTCTGGCCCACGGCATTCTCGGCGTGACCGGCGGTGAACTGGGTCTGACCGAGGTCAGCGCCAAGGAAGTCGGTATCGCCCTGTTCGGCCCCTATGTGCTGGCGGTGGAGCTCGCCTCCATCCTGCTGCTGGCGGGTCTGGTCACCGCCTATCACCTGGGCCGCGAGGACAAGAGCGGGGAAGTGCTCTCCGTGCCTCGCACCACACAGGAAGGAGGTCAGCAATGAGCGACATCCCCGTGGTGATGCATGGCTCGCTGCCGGCAGCCCACCCCCTTTCCATCCAGCAAGCACAAGGAGCATGGCGATGAGTGGAATTCCCATGGAGCACGGCCTCCTGCTGGCGGCCATTTTGTTTGCCATCGGCCTGTGCGGCTTGCTGATACGCCGCAACCTGCTGTTTATCCTCATGAGTATCGAAATCATGATGAACGCGTCCGCCCTGGCGTTCGTGGTGGCGGGTAGCCGCTGGGCCCAGGCCGACGGCCAGATCATGTACATACTGGTGATTTCTCTGGCGGCAGCGGAGGCCAGTATCGGCCTCGCCCTGTTACTGCTGCTCTATCGTCGTTACCACACCCTGAACGTGGACACTGTGAGCGAGATGCGCGGATGAGCCTCCTATACCTGACTTTTCTGTTCCCCCTGTTGGGATGGCTGCTGCTGGCCTTCTCCCTCGGCCGCCTCGGTGAGCGCACCTCGGCGCTCATCGGTGTCGGCAGCATCGGTCTCTCGGCCCTCACTACCCTGTGGGTCGGCATCGATTTTCTCAATACCATGCCGGAAGGCGGCGTCTATACCCAGACCCTGTGGCAGTGGATGACGGTGGGCGAGTTCCAGCCCGCCTTCCGTCTCTCCCTGGATGGGCTGTCGCTGACCATGCTGGGGGTCGTAACCGGGGTGGGCTTCTTCATCCACCTGTTCGCCTCCTGGTACATGCGCGGGGAAGAGGGGTATTCGCGCTTCTTCACCTACACCAACCTCTTCATCGCCAGCATGCTGTTCCTGGTGCTGGCCGATGACCTGCTGTTCGTCTACCTGGGCTGGGAAGGGGTGGGGCTGTGCAGCTACCTGCTGATCGGCTTCTACTACAAGGATCGCAACAACGGCGCCGCCGCCCTCAAGGCGTTCGTGGTGACCCGGGTCGGCGACGTCTTCCTCGCCATCGGGCTCTTCGTGCTCTATCGCGAGCTCGGCACCCTCAACATTCACGAGCTGCTGGTGCGCGCCCCCGCGATGTTCGCAGAAGGCTCCCCTGCCCTGTCGTTCGCCTGCCTGATGCTGCTCGGCGGCGCGGTCGGCAAATCCGCCCAGCTGCCGCTGCAGACCTGGCTGGCGGACGCCATGGCGGGCCCGACCCCGGTCTCGGCGCTGATCCACGCGGCCACCATGGTGACCGCTGGTGTCTATCTCATCGCCCGCACCCACGGCCTCTTCCTGCTGGCACCGGAGATCCTCCATCTGGTGGCGCTGGTTGGTGCCATTACCCTGGTACTGGCGGGCTTCGCCGCCCTGGTACAGACCGACATCAAGCGGATCCTGGCCTACTCTACCATGAGCCAGATTGGCTACATGTTCCTGGCCCTGGGGGTCGGTGCCTGGGAAGGGGCCATCTTCCACCTGATGACCCACGCCTTCTTCAAGGCGCTGCTGTTCCTCTCCGCCGGGGCCGTGATCAATGCGACCCACCACGAGCAGAACATCTTCAAGATGGGGGGCCTGCGCAAATCGCTGCCGCTGGTCTACGCCTGCTTCCTGGTGGGGGGCTCGGCGCTCGCCGCGCTGCCGCTGGTGACCGCCGGTTTCTACAGTAAGGACGCCATCCTGTGGCAGGTGCAGGCCAGTGGCCAGAGCGCCCTGCTGTGGGCCGGTCTGGGTGGTGCCTTCCTGACCTCCCTCTACACCTTCCGCCTCATCTTCATCGCCTTCCACGGCAAGGAGCAGACCCAGACTCACGCCGGACAGGGCCTTGCCCACCATCTGCCACTGCTGGTGCTGCTGGTGCTCTCCACCGGAGTCGGCGCCCTCATCGTGCCGCCGCTGGCAGGAGTGCTGCCGGCCGGCCCGGGGGATCACATCGAAGAGGGACGCCATGGCCTCGAGATCCTCTCAGGCGTCATCGCCGTGGCAGGCATTGCGCTGGCCGCCTTCCTCTTCCTCGGCGAACGTCGCCTGGCGAAGGGGATCGCCGAGAGTGCACCGGGGCGGGCTCTGTCCACCCTCTGGTTCAATGCCTGGGGCTTTGACTGGCTTTATGACCTGATTTGGGTCAAGCCCTACCTGCTGGCGACTCGCCTGCTCGGCAAGGATCCGCTGGACAGGATGATGAACCTGCCCGCCGTACTGGCCCAGGGGGGGCATCAGCTGCTGGCCTGGACCGTCTCCGGCAAGTTGCGCTGGTACGCAGCCTCCATGGGGATGGGCGCCGCCCTGATCCTGGCCCTGCTGCTGCTCGGCTGATCCATGAGCCCAATATTGTGTGGCAGGCTCAGCGCCTGCCCGACTAGAACCTAGATGAGAGCTGATATCGTGACCTTACTCTGGATCTTGCTAATTCCCTTCATCGGCGGCTTGCTCTGCTGGCAGATGGAGCGGCTCGGCGGACAGTTTGTCCGCTGGGTGGCCCTCGCCTCCATGAGCGCCTGTCTGGTGCTCTCCAGCGCCATCTGGCTCGGTGGTGACTTCACCCTCGCCAGCCCCGGCCTCCCCGTCTGGGCAGCCGAGTGGCAACAACCCTGGATCCCCCGCTTCGGCATCTCCCTGCACCTTGCCGTGGACGGGCTGTCTCTCCTGATGGTGATCCTCACCAGCTTCATCGGCGTGCTGGCCATCCTCTGTTCCTGGAAGGAGATCGTCCAGCGCATCGGCTTCTTCCACCTCAACCTGCTGTGGATCCTGGGTGGCGTGCTCGGCGTCTTCATGGCGGTGGATCTGTTCCTCTTCTTCTTCTTCTGGGAGATGATGCTGGTGCCGATGTACTTCCTGATCGCGCTCTGGGGCCACTCGGTCACCGATGGCAAGTCGCGCATCAACGCCGCCACCAAGTTCTTCATCTACACCCAGGCGAGCGGCCTCATCATGCTGGTGGCCATCCTGGGCCTGGTACTGACCCACCACGCCGCCACCGGTGTCTTCACCTTCAACTATCAGGAACTGCTCAACACCCCCATGAGCAGCACGGTACAGTGGCTGCTGATGCTGGGCTTCTTCATCGCCTTCGCGGTCAAGATGCCCCTGGTGCCGCTCCATGGCTGGCTCCCTGATGCCCACAGCCAGGCGCCCACCGCAGGCTCCGTGGATCTCGCGGGCATCTTGCTCAAAACCGCGGCCTACGGCCTGCTGCGCTTCACTCTGCCGCTCTTCCCCGAGGCGTCCGCCGAGTTTGCCCCCTACGCCATGGTGCTCGGCCTCATCGGCATCGTCTATGGCGCCCTGCTGGCCTTTGCCCAGACCGACATCAAGCGGCTGGTTGCCTACACCAGCATCTCCCACATGGGCTTCGTGATGATCGCCATCTACTCGGGCAGCGAGCTCGCCCTGCAAGGGGCAGTGGTACAGATGATTGCCCACGGGCTCTCGGCCGCCGGCCTCTTCATTCTGTGCGGCCAGCTCTACGAGCGTCTGCACACCCGGGATCTGCGCCAGATGGGCGGTCTCTGGGGACGGTTGCGCTACCTGCCCGGCGTGATGCTGTTCTTCTCCGTCGCATCCCTCGGGATGCCGGGGACCGGCAACTTCGTCGGCGAGTTCCTGATCCTCATCGGCAGCTTCCAGGTGGCCCCCGTCATCACCGTCATCGCCACCTTCGGGCTGGTGCTGGCCTCGGTCTACTCCCTCATCATGCTGCAGCGGGCCTGCTTCGGGACGCCCCGGGAGGAGAGCATGCTCAAGGGGCTGGATACCCGGGAACTGACCATGATGCTGACCATCGCCGGCCTCTTGGTGCTGCTCGGTCTCTATCCCCAGCCGGTGCTCGACACCGCCAGCAGCAGCCTGCTGAGCGTGCTGCACTGGTACGCGCTGCCGGGCACGGGGGCGCTGCAATGATGCTTTCTCTTTCGCCTTCCTTGTCCATGTCGGGAGCACTGTCATGACGTTTACTGTTTCTCAACTGCTGGCCCTGCTGCCCCTGTTGCTGACCACGGGGGCCATGGTGGCCCTGATGCTGGCCATCGCCTGGAAGCGCTGTGACGACACCGCCTTCGTGGTCACCATCATCGGCCTCAACCTCGCGCTCTTCTCCCTGCCCATCGTGATGGCCCAAGGGGATCAGGGGGTCACTCCCCTGCTGCAAGTGGACGCTTACGCGGTCTTCTACATGGGGCTGGTGCTCATCGGGGCCCTGGCCACCTGCACCTTCGGTCGCACCTGGCTCAAGGGCTATCCGGACAACCGGGAAGAGTTCTACCTGCTGCTGCTCATCGCCACCGCCGGTGGTCTGGTGCTGGCGGCCTCCCGTCACCTCGCCTCGCTCTTCATCGGGATCGAGATGCTGACCCTGCCCATGTTCGGTCTGGTGGGGTATGCCTATCGCGAGCGGCGCTCGCTGGAAGCCAGCATCAAGTACATGGTGCTCTCCGCCAGTGCCACCGCCTTCCTGCTGTTCGGCATGGCACTGCTCTACGCCCAGGCCGGAAGCCTGAGCTTCAGCGATCTCGGTGTGACCCTGGCCCAGAGCCCGGCTCACCATCCGCTGCTGATGGGGGGCTTTGGCCTGATGCTGGTCGGCTTTGCGTTCAAGCTGTCCCTCGCCCCCTTCCACCTCTGGACCCCGGACGTCTATGAAGGGGCGCCGGCACCGGTGGCCACCTTCCTCGCCACCGTCAGCAAGATAGCCGTGTTCTGCGTGCTGCTGCGCTTCTACCTGGCAGTACCCGCCACCTCGGATCCCATGATCCACTGGCTGCTGGCGGCCATGGCGGTCGTCTCCATCGTGGTCGGCAACCTCCTGGCGCTGATCCAGACCAACATCAAGCGGATGATGGGTTACTCCTCCATCTCCCACTTCGGCTATCTGCTGGGGGTGGTGGTGGCAAGCCGCCTCGGCGAGATGCCGGTGGAAGCGGCGGGTGTCTACCTGCTGATGTACCTGTTCACCAGCCTGGGGGCCTTCGGCGTCATCAGCATGATGTCCAGCCCCTATCGCGGCAAGGATGCGGACTCCCTGCACAGCTATCGCGGTCTGTTCTGGAAGCGCCCCTATCTGACGGCGGTGATGACGGTGATGATGCTCTCCCTCGCGGGTATCCCCATGACACTGGGCTTCATCGGCAAGTTCTACCTCATCGGCGTCACCGTCGATGCCAAGCTGTGGTGGCTCAGTGGCGCCATCGTGCTCGGCAGTGCCCTGGGGCTCTACTACTACCTGCGGGTCATGGTCACCCTCTACCTGCGTGAACCCGGCATGCAACTGCGCGATGCCAGGGCCGACTGGGCCTTCTCCTCCGGGGGCCTGGTGGTGCTGCTCTCCGCCATTCTGGTGGTATTGCTCGGCATCTACCCCCAGCCCGTCATCAGTCTGGTACAGGGCTTCCAGCACGTGGTGCTGCGCTAGCCTCAAGTTCACAGTTCACACAGCGAAACCGGCCTCCGTGGCCGGTTTTTTATGTCCGCCAAGGCCCGGTCCGGCTTGCCCGTCTGGCAGGCGATACCAGATCGGTCCTCTCAATCCATGCCATATCCTTCAGCAAGCAGCTCGCCGAGCAGCGAGCTGAAGATGGCCTTGCCCCCATCGTGCTCGCCTCCTCCTGCCCTCCCCATTCTCAGACCCATGCCCATAAAAAAAGGTTCATCGCGGCTTTCCGGGGAAGGCCGCCTTGATTTTCAGAAAAAAGTATTCTGAGTCCCTAAATCCATATGCCATACGCTTTATCACTTT
>NZ_JBFODJ010000018.1:0-6938 GCF_040908265.1 Aeromonas sp. R5-1 | reverse complement strand
CAAAGTGATAAAGCGTATGGCATATGGATTTAGGGACTCAGAATACTTTTTTCTGAAAATCAAGGCGGCCTTCCCCGGAAAGCCGCGATGAACCTAAAAAAACCGGCACAAGGCCGGTTTTTGACGAACAGGGGAATAACTCAGGGCAAGATGCGGGGGCTCCACTCCAGCCACTCTTTCTCTGCCTTGGCATGAAGCGGATAACGATGGCCCGCCTTGACGGTCGCGCCCATTTCCCGCTCCGGCGTATTGAAGGCAATCCCGCCTGCCAGCAGGCTTTGCACCGTTTCGACCTCGATGGTGCCACCGGTCAGCCCGATATCGGCCTTGACCCCGGAGACATTCCAGAAGCGGCTATTGGCGCGTATCAGATGGGCGTACTGTCCATCCACATTCACATCGATCAGCACCTCACTGCCATCCCGGGCCAGGGTCACGCCGGTGACGCTGCCCACGACCATCTTGCGAAACAGCAGGGGGCTGCCCACGCTGATGCCATCGACGGAGGGGCTCTTGAGGGTCAGGGCAAGACCGGCGGGGCCACTCTGGCTCAAGGGGAAGGTCTCCTTGCCAGCCCCCCGGCCCGGTGTCGCCTCCACAAAGGCCCCCTTGATCAGGGTATCGAGGTGGGCAACCCCCCCCAGCCCGACCTTGGCCTGCACCAGGGCATAGCGTGCCCCGGATTGCAGGAAACGCGTGGCATATTGCTCATTCAGCTCGGCCTTGAAGCTTACCTGGGCCAGGGTCGGGTCCAGTTCCACCTGCTCTACTTTGCCGATGTCCACTCCGCGATAGCGGATGGGGCTGCCAACCCCGAGACCCGGGTTGTGATCCGCCGTGAGCGTGAGGGTGCGCACCTGGGAGCTTGCCTGCTCCTTGCTGTCAAAGAGCTGATGACTGCTGCGACCTGTCCCCAGCTTGTCGAATTCGATGGCACCACGCAGCAGGGTGGCGAGGTTCCCCATCTTGACCTGCACGCCATCGAGCCGGATCTTGCCGTCGATGGCGGCCTTCTTCCAGAACTGGGGTTGCTGCTTGAGCAAAGGAGCATAGATGGCATCGATCTCCAGGGTGATGGCCACACCGCGATCATCGGCATCCAGCGCCTTGACCTTGCCCGCTTCCAGTCCCAGGTAGAGGACGGGGGAGCCCACACCGATACCATCAGCCTGAGCGGCACGCAGCCTCCAGCTGACCGCTTTGGCATGGCGGCTCCCAAGCAGGGCTAGCTCCTGGCTGGGGTAGAGGCGGTCAATCCTGTCACCCTTCGCAGCCTGTACCAGCTTGATGCCCCCCGCCAACCAGGCACTGGCCGGGCTGGTCTCCACCTTGATACCGCTGAGATCCGCCTCCACCTGCAAGGGGGCGGCGCGATAGAAGCGAGCCCGTTGCAGCAGATGGCGATAACGCTCGTTCACCAGCAACTCGACACTGGCATTGCCGCCGGCATCCAGGGTCAGTGCCCCGAGCTGACCTATCTGCAACCCCTTGAACCAGAGCGGAGCCCCTTCGCTCAAACCGGCGAGATCCTCTGCCTGCAGGGTCAGCTTGATGCCGCCGCGCTGTGCCTGGCTCTCCAGGGTCATGGTGTTGACCCGTTTACCGGGTTCATAGTCCAGGCGAATGGCGGGCCCGGCCAGCAGGCGATCCGCATGCTTGATCCCGGCAGGGGAGAGAGAGACCGTCTCCCACACCAGACGACTCTTGCCGGTCACCCGGAACGCCTGTTCGGGGTTGATGAGGGCCGTCACGCTCCGCCCCTGTTCGGTGAGGCGAATAGGGTCGACTCGTCCAATCTCGATGCCCTCATAGAGGATGGGCATCCCTTCCTTGATGGGCAGAGTCCCCGCCTGGATGGTGATGCGCTCACCCCGGGCGGCCTCGGCCAGCCCCTTGTAGAGGATGAAGTTGACCCCCTTTTGCGCCACGGGGGAATCCTTGGGGGAGTCAAACGCAATGCCGCCGCTCAGAATGGAGGTGAGACTGCCCGCTTCCACACTGACGCCAGCCAGGCTGAAGGAGCCCTTGATGCCGCTGATGTTCCAGAAGCGGGTATCCGCCTTGACGAGGTGCTCGAAGCGCGGCTCGATCACCAGATCCAGGATCACGTTCTGGTTCTCTTCCCCAAGACGGGTGTTGATGACACTGCCCACCTCCAGCCCGCGGAAATAGATCTTAGCGCCGATGCCCACCGACCCCAGAGAATCGGCTGTCAGGTGCAGGGTTCGCCCCTGGGCCTGATAACCGGGGGGAGGGCCATCCAGGGCATCGAACTCATCCTCCAGCGGGTTGTTCTCCCGTCCGGGTTGCAGGTTGATGTAGTTGCCTGACACCAGGGTGTCCAGGCCGGAGATCTCGGTCAGTGACGCCTTGGGACTCACCAGCCAGAAGTCGGAACCCTTGCGTATGAGGGAGCGGGCACGGCTGTCCACCTTGGCCAGCACCGCAATCTTGCGACCATCCTGTGCCAGTTCCAGCTCCTGGACCACGCCGATGGCGACCCCCTGATAGCGCAACTGGGTCTTGCCCGGCAAGATACCGTTGCCCTGGGCAAAGTTGATGCGAATGAGTTGACCACTGCTCGTCCACTGCTGGTAGAGAAAGCCTCCCGCCAGCAAGAGGGCGATGAAGGGCAGCAACCAGACCGGTGATAACCAGCGGTGCTTCTCAATGACGGGCTCAGCCCCGACCATACCGACTCCTTACATTGGCTGTGATGCACAGCGCGTTCGACACAAAAAACATTAACGGGCCGCCTTGTCCCACAACAGGCGGGTATCGAGCATCCTGGCCGACATCATGGTGAGCACCACCACGCCGGCGAACGCCGTCGCCCCGGGGCCGGCACGCACGTTGAGCAGCACGCCGCGATCCACCAAAGCCACCATCAGCGAAATGACGAACAGGTCCAGCATGGACCAGCGTCCGATGAAATCGATGATGCGGTACATGACGAGCTGGCGTTTGCGGCGCACCGGCTTGCTGCGCTGCAACTGCCAGCAGATCCAGCCAAGGCCCAGGATCTTGCCGATGGGCACGATGATGCTCGCGGTCAGTACTATGGTGGCGATGCCGGACATCTTGCTGCGATAGAGCGCCATGATACCGCTGAAAATGGTATCGGACTGCAATAATCCCTTGTTGTAGAAGTGGGTGATGGGCAGCAGGTTCGCAGGCAACAACATGAAGGTGGCCAGCGCCAGCAGGCCCCATGACCAGGCGAGGGAATGGGGGATGCGCATCTGCAAGGGGGTGTGACAACGAGGGCAGCTCATGCCGTGTTGATGGCGCACCAGCAACCCGCAGGTATGGCAGCGGCAAAGCCCCAGTTCACGGGCGCTGATCGGGGACATGGTCCGGCTCCCGGGAGGCATGTTGCAGCGGAATCCGCTCCCAGTAAGGGGCAGGATCAAAGAGGATCAGCAGCGTCATGTTGAGCAGCATCAGACAACCCAGGCTCAGCAGACCGCCTCCCAGGCGCACGTCGGCGATGTCGATAAGTTTGAACAGGGCGACCAGCAGGCTGACGATGTACACCTCCAGCATGGCCCAGTGGCGAAATACCTCGACCGCTTTGAGGGTCCACGCCAGCAGATGCCAGCGCTTGGCCAGGCCGGAGGCTAGGGCAAAGATCCCGAGCAGCAGCCCTGTCGGCGCCAGCACGGCGCACCAGAGCACCAGTGTTGCCACCCAGAGCTCGCTCTCGGCATACAGCATCATAATTCCCTTGATCAGGTTGGCGTCCGAGTTCACACCCGCCAGACGAAGATAGATCAAAGGCTCAAAAAACGCGGAAGGCAGCAACAGGAATCCGGTGATGGTCAGCGCCATCAACTGGGAAGGGCGAAAGGCATAACGCCCATACAGATGCTGATGACAGCGGGGGCAATGGGCGTGACGGCGCAGCGGCAGCAACTTGCGTTCGATCAGCAAGTCACAGGCCGGACAGACAATCACCGAGTGCGGATCCGACATACGATTCAACCTGTTGAAGGAATTGATGAAATTTACCTTAAAACGCCTGCCCTGTCTTGCCGCGCTGCACAGCCCCCTTTGAAAAGACGTGTTTTCCGCTGTGAACTGGCCGCCGCCAGCCAAGCAGGGGCTGGCGATGCATGCCGACATGCTGAGGGTATTTGCAATACTGTATATACGTACATATACTTGCAATCACAATCATCAGGAGGGCGCCGCGATGGCCGTTGAGATCAAGTATGTTGTGGTACGTGGGGGAGTGGAGAAGATGACCTTTGCCAGCAAGAAAGAGGCGGATGCCTATGACAAACTGCTGGACACCGCAGATGAGCTGATGACACTGCTGGCGGGCGCGCCGGTCGCGCTTGCACCGGAACAGCAGGAGAGTCTGGCCTTTTATCTGGCCGAGCAGCGGGATCAGTTGCAGCAGGTATTGCGCGGTGGAAAAGGGCAGGGGAATCCCCCCAAAGAAGACAAGCAGGATACTGAACTGCCAAAGGGGAAGCCCCTGAAGAGCGTGGCTTGAGACAAAAGGGCGGGGAAGGGGATGTGAGGCAGAACCCGCTATCTCATTCATGAAAAGTGCAACTTAAGTCATTGTCACGACTCTTTTCCCCGATAATTTTCCAACCAGACCGCATATTTATTGAATATGCCGATTGCTCGTCATCATGGGGTATCACAGCAAGATGCCTCAGGTCGTTGCCCCCAAGGCGCACTGCAAGCCCTGATGCCGATAACCCCATTTATCGGCATCAGGGGGTTGCGGCCCCGTTCAAAACATTCAACCGACATCACACACCATCATGACTCATCCAGCACTTCCACCCGCCATGCCACTGTTCGATAGCGTGGACCACCTTGAGGCGGGCAATCCCCAGGTCAACCAGTACCTCGCCACCCTGAGTCTTGGCAAGGTCCCCGACGCGGGGATCGTGTATGAGCTGGCCGTCGACTGGCTGCTGGAGCAGCGCCACAGCGAAAACAACTACAAGACCTATCGCAGTGAGCTGACCACTTTTTTGCACTGGTGTTTTTGCGAGGTGGCCATCAGCCCCAGGGATCTCACCAGGCGCATCATGATGCGCTATCTCGACTATTGCCAGGCGCCACCGTCCGGACTGATTGCCTATCGCAACGTCGCCCAGTTCGTGCTCGACAAGGAGTGGGGGGAACGGTTGCCAAACCCCCTGTGGCGTCCGTTTCTTGGCAAGCGGGAACTGGGCCGGGAGCTGCCGTATCGACTGAGTGAGCAGGCGATGAAGACAAAACTCGCCATTTTGTCCGCCTTCTTCCAGTTTCTCATCCAGGAGGAGTACATGGATCGCAATCCGGCTCTCCTGCTGCAGCGGGTTAAACGTGCGGGCCCCCAGGAGGCTGGTGAAGACGCGCAATCCTTCACCGAACTGCAATGGTCCTATGTGATGCAAGCCGCCGAACAGCTCGCTGCCGAATGCCCGGCACAACATGAGCGCAGCCGCTTTCTCATCTGTCTGATGTATGCCTGTTATCTGCGGATTTCCGAGGTGGCGGCCAGGCCGGGTTTCAGCCCCGTCATGGGCCAGTTTCGACGTGACGCCAAAACGGGCGTCTGGGGTTATGACATTCCCCGCAGCAAAGGCGGTAAACGTCGCACCGTAGCCGTTTCTCAGGCTCTGCTCGAAGCCCTGGCTCGCTATCGTACCTTTCTTGGACTTTCGCCACTGCCGGCCCCCGGGGAGCAGACCCCGCTGTTCGTACGCCACAAGGCGGCGGCCCATGGCCGCGAACAAGGCGAACTCAATGCCAATCTGGGTATCCGCCAGCTACGAGACCTGGTAATGGCGGTATTTGAACAGGCCGCAAGCCTCGCCGAACAAGACGGTTTTGATCAGGATGCCGCTGAAATGCGAACCCTGACGCCGCACTCCATTCGCCACACCGGTATCACCCATGACATCAATCTGCACGGCCGGCCTTTATCCCACGTACAAGCCGATGCGGGACATGACAGCATCGACACCACCTCCAAGTACCTGCATACCGGCAACCGGGAACGTCACGAGAGTGCCAGCCGCAAGCCGCTGGACCACTTGCTCGACCAGAACCGAACATATGATTGATAACCAGTGGTGAACAATAAAACTGCACTCATAACCAAGACGCGGGACCTAAAGACAATCCTTGATTGACCATGCCCTGGGACTCATAAAATACGACACTGCGCATAATGTCGCGTTTAGTTAAATGCCCATCTGAAACCTGCCGATAAGCCAGCCCACGCAATTTTGCTGGTTTATCAGGTATTTACTTGGATGGAACGAGAGTTGACCAAAAACTTCATTTTTCGTTGGTTTGAATGCGGTTTATCGGAAGAGGAGACGGCAAATCTATGTTTCGTTTCTGTGAGGCAGGTCACATATTGGGATAAGGGCAAAGAGATCCCACCTGTCTATAAACGGCTTATGCGTATGGCATCCGGGCGGGAGCTGCCCACGATTTTCAAGGCCTGGGAAGGCTGGCGTATGAAGAATGACTGCCTGATCGCACCGAATGGCGTGATGTTCGACAGGAGGAGGATAGAAGCGCTGGCCATCATCCAGGCGGAGCTGTCAGAGAAGCAGAAGGAAGCCTTCCACTGGCGGAAGAAGCTAGGTAAAGGTTAGAAAGAGGGGCGAAAGCCCCTCAATAGCAAATCTCTACATACCCCTTTTGAGAAAGTTCCTAAGTTCAGTGCATATTCCGGCCGATCATGAACACCGATTCCGGTTCAACGTGAACACCATTTCCGGACCAATGTGAACGCTCATTCCGGCTCAACCTGAACACTTTGCCCCTCCTTTCCGGAAACAGTGTTCAACATCCCGGAATCACTGTTCACATTCACCAGAATCATCCTTAACGCATTGATTTAAAAACCTTTGATACGCTCTCCCTTTTGCCAGGGAAGAGCCTATGTCTGCCAAGAGGATTGCAATGCGTAA
>NZ_JBFODJ010000017.1:0-9373 GCF_040908265.1 Aeromonas sp. R5-1 | reverse complement strand
TATCTAAGGAGCAGGATCAAGCAAGCAGGAAAGTGGGATCAAGAGACGATCGTCTCATTTTTCCTGTGTCAATACTGTTCCGGTGAATACTTACGGATCAAGCAAGCAGGAAAGTGGGATCAAGAGACGATCGTCTCATTTTTCCTGTGTCAATACTGTTCCGGTGAATACTTACCGTCGCTTCACCCCATCACCAACTGGCCTAAATACAACAAGTCTTTGATTAATCGTGGTTCACTCACCTTCTGGGTTGATGCCGAGGCCATGAGCAACTGGTTTCACCACGACCATCATGGACGGCGGGGCCGTAGCCAGCTCTACAAGCAACTCATCGGGCCAACGCTGAGCCTGCGGAACTACAACGCCCAGGTGGGCGAAATCCTGGCTGGCGTGAAGGTGATGAACAAGCTGATAGGGCTTGGTATGCCTGTTCGCCAGCCAGTGAATTGAGTGGTATCAACGGGTTGGGGAACGGCCATCCAGCGACGGATTTGATCAACAACGCCACTAAAGTAGCGTAAACAAGACACCGGTTTGAGGCCGGTGTCAGGTGATAACTAGATCTGTACAAACTGCACAAATGAACCAATAAATTAAACTTTTTATAGATATTCGTTCTGTGAAACAACAGATATATTAGGTGCGATCGTCACAGCGATTCCATCTTCCACATCACGACTATCGTCAAGAAGTAAAGCATAACTGCCATCTCGGTTAAACAATAACACCCGAGGAACGAACAAATTCAAAGAATCGCCATTAGCATAATCATTAAGCGCTTGCTCAATGGCATCCAGTTGCACTAATTTATTTTTAGCAAAACCAGCGATAGCAATTTCTTGCTCTGTTGTAATGCCATCTGCTTCAAAATATGCCTTTATTTTAACGACAACATCATAATCGACACCAAACAAGCTAATGACCGTTTTACTCTTCCAGCCAGTATTAAATGTTAACTCTCCAAAAATAGCGTTATTGATTATCATACACCTGTTCCTTTCTTGGCCTCTGATATTCCGCCACTGTGCGGGATATTGTTATGAACTTCACTTGGAACTTTCTGCATTGTTTTCATATCTTTACACTCATGCCAAGTATATCCATTCTCCTTCCTCCATTTTGCAACATCTTCTGGAGAACAGCCTTTTTGCTTTGCTAACTCAATGTCAGCCTTATCAAAATTATCTGAACGGCTGTCGGAAAATGGTTCTATTTCAACATCACCCTTACTTATTTCGCTGAAATCTGGTTCACCATCTTTGAATCGAATTCCATCGATATCATATTTTTCAAGTATTTCACCCCAGGTTTTTTCAGCGGCATTTGCTTTTTGTGGTATGTAGTCAGGATTTGGAATCCATTTTGAATCTCCCCGTTCCCCATCCCATCGCCCATTGTTTTCTTTGCCATCTGATTTATTATCGACAGGGCAATGCTTGACGTTATCACAGGCTGCGCCTAATGGTTTATCATAGTCACTTAACGGTTTATAAAAAATCTTTCCATCACTGAGCTTACCAAGATTACACTCTGAAAATCGAGTAACCCTAATATCCGCAACGTCTTTTAATACAGTTGGACTCATATCTTGACACTCCTATCCATGACATCATCGATCCACTGTTTATATATTTTTTCACGCATTTCAGTCTCAACCTCCCCAAGACTGAAATCCTTCATAAAACATTGAGCCAATGTGAACATAAGTTGCTCTGACGCTATAGGAATGAAAGATTTCACCACACTAGATAGCTTTTCAGTTAACTCATAATTACTCGTGGCGGTAATGACAGCTTTTTCGACACGACTACGAACGCCTAGCAAGGCTGATAATCTTCGAGCAAGTTTTTTGAAGTTTTCTTCGCTCCATAATGACAATTTTCCGTCTGTTCTGTATTCAGCGATTTGCTCTTCAATAAAATCACGATGATTAGATGTGATCTGTAACGATTCCAAACTACGCTCGATTTCAGTCACATCAAACTCTAATCGTTCCCGAATCCGCCCTTGTATCAAGAAGTAAACCAATTGCTGCCAGACCTTTTTCACATCAATCAATGTCAGATCTGATACACAGTTGTAATGTTTGGCATCAATTTCACATTTGCTTACTTTCACCAAAACTGGTTCAACCCAGTCGTTTTGATAAATTGCTGCAACACCCCGTTCAAGCCTTGAAAGTTCCTTTATTTGTTCATCATTAAGGCTTGCTGCTAAACCAACCAGTTCTCTGTCACTTTGTTCTGGTAAACGGAAAATAATTTTTGTATTGGTATTGCGAATAACTGACAAATCCAATAGTCCAGGTGACTGATCGGCTATGATAAATCCTTCGCCATACGTACGCATTTCAGCAATAGAATTTGCAATTAATTCTACTGACTTACCAAGCAAGTTAGAGCCTTCAGAAGATTGTTCTGTCGATGTTCGCTTGAGTAGGTTATGAGCCTCCTCTAGTACAGTAACATGCGAAAGTGGACTATTTATCTTGCCCGAGGTCATCCGATATTCATTCAGCTTTATGACGAGCATACCCATGATAAGAGACTTAGTTTCAGTTGACCCCACTCTACTTAAGTCAACGATTACATTTTTGTCGAACAGATCTCTATCACTCAAATCATCGCTACAGAAAATAAGTCCATTCAATCCATTCGTGAGCGAACGAACTCGAGTACAAAGCGCACCAGAATAATCACCTTTGCTATCAGAAGAGTATTTTGACTCGTCCAGAACATTTTCTATTTGCTCTAATAAATCTGAAAAGTTAGGGAAAAGAGCCCCCCTGGAATTTTCGGAAGCGATGATATTCCAACCAGTGGCGATATAAGCCCTTTCCATTGCCTCTTTCAAAATGGCAGGCATAGCCGCATACATTGGCCAACAAACGTTAAACAGTTCAACAAGTCTATCCAAGTGCTCAAGCACATGGATATCTGCAGGAAAGCGAAATGGGTTTATTCTTAGCATGCTATTTTTTTTGGGGTTAGTTCCATATACGTGCACATCAGAAAACTGCCCAAATATATTTTTATACTCACCTTTTGCAGGTTCAACAACCAAAAATTTAGTTCCGTATACGTTTCTCAACTGATTGAGAATTTCATATATCGCATTGCTCTTTCCTGCGCCAGTCGAACCGGAGATGAATGTATGCATGGTCAATGAATCACGATCAAGCCGCACCTCGGTATCACTTTCTCGCCCCATGCTAAACACTTTACCAACAATGAAGCTGCTTGAGCTGTCTTGTTGATTGTACTTGATCACCTCTTTACCAAAATCAGCGTGTTCAATTACAGGAAAACCACATACTGATTTTCTTGGCAAACCCATTTGTATCGCCAATTCATTTCCACTAACCAGCGATGATGCCATGATTGGTACAAGAGTAGATGCTGATCGATACTCGAAAACAGGGTGTATGAAATTAGTGATATACGCATGAAGTAACGGTCGTTGTTTGATGTTATCTCGCCCCCAAAAGTTAACTGCTGATGTTTCGACACCAGACTTTTCACCTTTCATCAGAGCTTTATACGTACCGGCGGCCATTTCAACGGTTTCTTGACTATCTGATAAAAAATAGGCTGCACACTCCCACATACCGAGGCTTTCGCATTCGTCCATACGCTTCAACTGCAAATCAATACGCTCAAGTGTATTAATAAGCGATTTATTTTGCATAGTAAGCTGAATATTATCGGAAGAGCCTAAAGTTACACCTTTGGTATGAGTCTGGTTTTCACTCTTACTTTCACTGATGGAATCTGACTCACTCGTTGTTTCGGAAGTGCTTTTGGTATAGTTTTCGTTTGTTCCTGTACCCCTAGTTACAGATTTTGGGTTTATAGCACTTAATCCAATTTGACCAGCCATTATCCCACCAGCTGCAACAAGGCTAGCCCCGCCAGTCAATGGGGCCGTCACAATACTGGCAACACCCAGCAAAGCTGAGCCAATGCCCTTAGCAAGCATTTCTTTCGTATCTGTCTTTGTTTCTGACTCGTTTGTAGTTGAACCTTTCGAGTAACTTGATCCGGTCTGAGTAGACTGACTAAACGAATGTGATGTGCCTGTCGTTATTCCGCTCGAAAACGCATCAGAAATATTTAACGCGGTATTAGTACCATAGCTTAACTGGATATTAGTAAATGGAGAAAGCTGTGTGTAGATGGATTCGTAAGCTCGGCGTGTTTCAGTCAATTGTTCTGCAGGCGTACTTTTTGCCAAAACTATGACGGTGTAACGCTGCCCTTGCATCGAAATCGCCAGTTTCTCAAGACCTTGAATAAACTTTTGGTTATCATTGAACTCATCATCTTTATTTTTGGCAACACAAGAAACCGTTGCAATATTTTTCGAAGGAATATTTAAGAGAAAATCTTCAGCTTCAGGGTCGAGCAAATCTTTCGTTTTTACACCGGGAAACTGTCCGACCAAAGCGTTTCTTAATGTATCTTTAAGTGATTTAGTCGTACGTTTATTATCGAGCGTTCGGACCCCCATATAAAAATCAGTTTTCTTTCCATCGCTATCAGCGATAATAAACACACCACAATTCAGATTCTGTACTGAATTGAATACAGAGGCAAACTTATACGTAGAATATTCGTCATTTTGGTAAACTATTTCGTTTATCTTGAATAAACGTATGTCACTTATTTTTTTCAAGCTATCATCAAGAGGAATAACATTAAACTCTGACAATCGCAAAAGATAATTTTTTAAAACAATATCACCTACAAGTAAACTTGCTTCAGCGAGTTGTCTCCGAAGCAAATCAAAACCTGGCACATTACTTTCCGGTATGGCCGCAGGTATATTTTCGTTATAGTCAGTTAACTCTTTTTTTAAAGAATTTTCAGACAGATTTGTATAATCACTCATCTTAATGAGCCCCTTTCGTTGCTGCAGCGACAATTACCCCACCCACCACTGCACCTACCGCTGCACCTATCACTGGCGTTGCAACTACACTCCCGACAACTGCACCAATGACTGCCCCACCCGCTATTTTGGCTTCACGATATAAACCACTCCGTTGATCGCAAGCTTTCTGCTCTTGATAACTACGATATCGAGAGCCGTGATATTTCGGTTGTGAATTTTCTCTATGTTGTTGTACTGAAGAGATAGTTGATGGCGTTGTCGCAGGAACTGGTCGCAATTTACGAACTACTTTTTTGAGATGCGCAACCCGTTCTCGAGAGAAATTATCGACAACATCTACCATCAACCCGTTCATATAGTTGTCATCCCACATAGTCTCGTTAAGGAGTAACTCACAACCATCATGCTTGTCGTAAAGATTGCAAACATCTGATAATGCTATGCGTTCCATTTCCTCGAACTCATTGAATGAAAGATCAACAAGTAAACTATCCTTAAGCATAATACGGATACCAATGACATTACCGTTTTCAACCGCGTCTCTGAATGCATTTGTTATAGTCACAAGTGTTTCCTCTTATTAGATTTCGAGAATTGATTCAACTTTCACATTAATTTGCTTAAGCCATGCAAGTTTAAGCTCAGATTCCTTAACGCGATCTTCCGCTAATTTTTTATCTGTAGCGTAGTTTTCTAGCTCTGCAAGTTTATTTTTTAACACAACATCTAGACGTTTAAATTCAGCCTTAAACTGTTCCGCAAATTTTATCGATTGTAATTTGGCATGTTTACAAGCATTTTTGCCATTTTCTCGCATAGCCTGTTCTATTTGTGAAAAAAACTCTTGCGCTAATGCACCACCATTCACAAAGCTAACAGTTTTGTATTTAGTCCGATAGTAGCCACTCTCTTGAAGCCAAGTCCAAGGTTTATACCATGCTTTATCATTATTTTTGATGAATTCATCACCATCCTCAATTTCTTTTTTCTCGATATATTTATTTATCTCTGGATCTATGCTGCCACCCATCAATTTCAGAGGATCTATCGATATTCCGCCAATATCATCAATATCAATTTCCTCTGTCAATGAAATCAGTTTCTGTTTATATTCAGAAAGAAGGGAATTGCTTGTATTTAAAATGCTTTCTCGAATAAGTTCATTTAACTCCACCTCAAAATCAGGCTCTAACGCTTTGACAAATTTCTTCAGTTGCCCAACAACGTCATCAGCATCCTCTATAGATATTTCCTTACCTCTCAGGCAATCATGCTGCTCCGTGATGCGATTCTGATATTTTCTGGTTATTTCTTTTACTACTTTATTTGAATCTTCTTCAACCTGTAGTAATGCATCCCCAACCTTATTCTCAAACTTTATTGCGGCCTTAGCATCATCAACTTTTCTTTTTATTGACTCGATCTGTCTTACAATACGTTCGCTTTCTTCTTGGTTTTTCGCCAGTTCACGCTTGGTTTTTTCAAAGCAACCCACCTCATCAAGTTTATGCGCAAAAGTATCAACAATATTTTTGATTTTTGCTGTCTTTGCGTATTTCTGCACATACTGACGAATGGCGGCCTCAATAGAAGTTATCCCGGTATGAATCAATGCCTCATTAGGATTGTCGCGAGGATCTTCTTTCCAATTGCTTCTGACACCTTTAAGTATTTCATTAATTTCATTACGGATACTTATTGGTAAAGATGCATATTTTTCCAAGTGCAGGTTTTCATTTCTGTTCAGCTTTTTAACCTTGACTATTGTATCTTCACATGTATCTTCGTCCACTTCTGGTGCTTCATTTTCAACTAGCCGAATATTTAACGCAGGCAGAGCAGAAGCTGGAAACAAATTGGGATTATCTATTCCATGGGTTCTTAAATATGAACGGATTCGATCTAGTGTCTTACTTGTATCACCATCCTCTTTCTTACGATCATCGAATTTATTAACTACAAAAATAAACCGGTCTTTGGATTGTTTGCCGCCAACAGTCATACTTTCAGCAACACGTTTCAGCAAAGCATTATCATCGTCAGTGCCAAACTCACCGGTCATGATATAAAGGACAAGTGCTTTTGATGACTTACCAAGTAATTCGCTTTGTACTTTTTCATGCCGACGGTCTCGAGAATTATTCGGCCCGGGAGTGTCAATAATAACAAGAGAAACATCATCTGACGAAACGAATGGAATATTACCATAGGCATTGATAACTGAAACAGTTTGATCTGCATTCAATCGTTCCATAACTGGATAGCTCAGTTCTTCAATCGTTTCTAATAGCCTATTTTCTTTGCCATAAACTTCAGCTCTAAATGGCAAGCCATCTCGCATTGCGTCTTTAATGCGCGTGATTATTGCTGTGCATGCTTCCTGCTTTGATGGCATGAGTTTTGAACCTAACATAGCGTTAACTAGTGTAGATTTCCCAGCACTCATAGTAGCAACAACACAAAGTTCAAAATCACTACTCTTGGCATGATTAAACGCGCTGAGAATATCTTCGCTTCTTAACTCATCATATGGGCCTTTTTTAATTTCATCAAAGACCTCATTAATCAAAGCTTCTTTATCTGAAGTTTCTTTTGCTGGTATATGACTAATTTTATTACTCTTGATTAAACCCTTATTTAGGTCCCCTGAGAAAACTGCTGTTAAATCATCGCAGTCAAGTTGTGTACCATGAAACTCTATTGCAAACTCAGTGTCATTATATTCATCAATTAACATTTGTGGCAATTCTTCGATCCACTCTTGCAGGCGCGTTCCGGCACAGACCCGCTCTCCGATTTTACTGTTCTGTGCTAATTTATTCCCATCAATATTAACTTCAGTTTCAAGTTTGTATGGATTATATTTTATGAACACTTTTTTCATAATTTTACTACTGCTCCATAAAGAGTATTTTCAAACCCGTAAAGTCCACATTTACAAGCCAATATAGTTAATTCATCATCTTTATCAGCTTTACCATTGAGACCATAATACCATGACAAATCAAATTCTGGTTTTAAGAATTTTTTCTTGTAATATTCAAAATCATCAATTTCATCATTGGTTAACTCATCGCCGTTTTGTTTCATCTTAATTAGTAGGGAAAAATATGCTGATATTGGACAAACAATCGGATTATCTAATCCTACTTCAAGAAGATCTTTTCGCACACCATCAATGCTATCTTCTATTGAGTCAACATTTTTATTATATGAATCAAGCTTATTTAACACGAAAATAATCTTATCTTTAGGAACATTATCTGTCACAAATTTCAGATATCGTATTTCTTCATCGGTACCTAATCGATTGGCATTGAACACATAGATCAACTTATCGTATCTTTCATCTTGAAGAGCTCTTTTTGTCAATTTTCCGTGTTCTAGGTTGATTGATGAGTTAATGCCAGGAGTATCGATTAAGCACACACGCCCATGTTCATGGTCCAATGCCCTGAAAAATGAAGCTATATGACTAATGTCTGTCTTTGTCATTAGTTCATCATAACTTGCACCAAGTTTAAGTGATGAATGAAGCACATTTATAGAACCATCCTCAAATGGTTTATTGAAAAGGTAAGTTAGGTTTGCTGTACATGCCTCCTGCGATGTTTTAGTTAATGGCTTTCCAATAAGTGCATTGATCAGAGTTGACTTGCCGGCACTCATATTCGCCGTAACCATAAAACACATCGCTGGTTGCGAGATAAACTTTCGGTTGACCCGAAACTGTCTTATTAAATCTTCGGCAACCGAATAAGCATGCGGGACAGGCTCATCGGAGTGAAGAACAGCGATCAATCCTTCCAGTAAATGAGCCTTCTTATGACTTAAGTAATTAGCTATTTGCTTTTGTGCATTGCATATGTCCGAGTAATCAATAAGGATTAACGCAATATCACAGAGAAGCCAGTATCGATATTTTCGCCGCCAAGGCATTAATGGAGTATTAACAATGCTTCGTATGAGTTGACTGCAATTACTTTCATTCAGTATAAGAGTTGATTCGCCACCCACAAGCAAATTTAAATATTGTACAAGTCTTGCATCAGCATAATCCTTCCTCGAGCTAAATTTTTTTACAAAATACTCAAGTACTGCATAATATTTAGACTGAAAATTTTGACTCGAATTTATCAAAGGATGTCTTTCTAAAATTCTTGACGAAACAAACCCACTACTATCTATATCATTTGTAAGCATAAACATTTCCACTAATTAATATTTTTATAAAAAATTAGATCCTCGACGCACTACATCCCAATGCATAGGTATAAACATAAATCCATCACATTCAGTTCCCGTATCACAACGTAGTCACTTAGGGAAGGTGCGAATAAGCGGGGAAATTCTTCTCGGCTGACTCAGTCATTTCATTTCTTCATGTTTGAGCCGATCTTTTCTCCCGTAAATGCCTTGAATCAGCCTATTTAGACCGTTTCTTCGCCATTTAAGGCGTTATTCCCAGTTTTTAGTGAGA
>NZ_JBFODJ010000016.1:0-1391 GCF_040908265.1 Aeromonas sp. R5-1 | reverse complement strand
CGGAGCTAACAGGAGACCAGCAGATCATTTTGGAGGTATTGGGTGAGCGCTATCGGCAAATTTATTCCTAAATCAGGTGCGGAATGTCGGATAGAACTGATATTTAAACATATCGGTCATTTCATTTTTAATAGAAATATACTGACTTTTTAAAGCCTCCTTATGTTCACCATATACTTTCGTTATCTGCTCCAGGTCAAAGGCGCAACTAGCATCACCCGAGCAAAGCGGTGATTCATATTCAGCCTTTGCCACATGCAATGGATTTGATGAAGAACCTGGCATCTGAGAATAATCAATATTAAAGTCGCCAGACCCACCTTGACCACCACCAGAATTTCCCCAGCCATTCTTTAAACCATCTTGGAGCATGTATTTAATGCCGTAAAGATTGTCATTCATCTGGCTTAAATAGCCTGACTGACTAGAAATATTGGAGTTGACCGAATTAACCGAGCCTTGAAGGCTCCCAATAGCACCAAGCATACTCCCCATATTGGATGACATGGAGCTTGTATTGCCGCTAATAGAGCCAAGGGTTGACATGGCCGATTGTTGCATTGCTTTCAGCGAAGCTACATCACCTTTGATTGCAGATAAATCAACAGTAGAAACGGCACCACTTGTACCGCCAGAAGAACCCATACTATCAGCAATTTTCTTTAACTGAGCATTAGCCAAATCAAAATCAGCCTCCATACGAGACAAATAAAGATTAGTCCCCTCTATTCGACCAGGAGTTTCCCGTATATAAGGTAACGCCTGATCAAGCTTGTCATTAACGTCAGACAATTCGAGTTGGGTCTTAAATGTATTACCAGAAATATGATTGGAATAATCCTTCAAACCAGAAAGCCTAGAATTAACCCCCGCAAACTGCTTACCTAAATTAGTATTAATCTTTGAAAGGGTATAACCCACGGTCTGATAACCGTAATGATTAAAATATTGCCAACCAGCAATATTATCGGTATCACCAGGAAGACTACCATCCCCGCCAGGACTGCCCCCAGTATCGCCACCGTCGCCACCAGTACCAGTACCAGTGCCCACGGTACATTCCACACCGTTAGACTGTATGGGGCCCATGGTGCCCGTAGATGGCGTTTCAACACAGACTCCAGGGCAAACGACCTGACACCCGCCCAGAGTGGAGGACTCCCATTTAACGCAATAGGGCATTTCTGTACCTATAGGCACATTTTGCAGATTGAGCCCTGCCGGACAGCTCGCAAACGCCCCCAGCGGCACCAGGAAGAGCAGATAAAGCAATCTCACGCGACCCCCCAATAAAAAAGGTTCATCGCGGCTTTCCGGGGAAGGCCGCCTTGATTTTCAGAAAAAAGTATTCTGAGTCCCTAAATCCATATGCCATGCGCTTTATCACTTTG
>NZ_JBFODJ010000015.1:0-70253 GCF_040908265.1 Aeromonas sp. R5-1 | reverse complement strand
TGGCGAGGGCCAAGAAATCGATTGGATCGGACATACTGAGTACAGTGAAACCAGAATAGAGCAATTAGATCACATCTTTAATCTGATTGGTATAATAGGCAAACTGCAGTTGCAGGGGAACAGATTTGTTCGTCTCTGCGTTCAGCCCGCTCAGCACACAACGGATCGCCTCCTGGTGTCTCTCCTGCAGCCAGTGCCCATGTGCCTCCCCATCCCATCCCGCCGGCAATCTGCTCATCGTCCCCTCCTTGGTCCGAAAATGAATACACCGCCCGGAGGCGGTGTATTCATCATGGCAGGGTGTCAGGTCAGCTGACCGTGACAGTGCTTGTATTTTTTACCCGAACCACAGGGGCAGGGATCATTGCGCCCGATCTTCTGCTCGTCGCGCACGAAGGTGGTATGGCCCTCGGCCCCACCCGTATCCTCGTCAGCCAGCTGGTTTTCGGCCGTGGCATGGGTGTAGGTACGGGGAGCTGCTTCGGCCTGCTGGCGCTGCTGCTCTTCCATCGCCTCCACATCCCGCTCCTGCACCTGTACCCGGCTCAGGATGCTGACCACGTCGCGCTTGAGGGTCTCCAGCATCTGGGTGAACAGATCGAAGGATTCGCGCTTGTACTCCTGCTTGGGGTTCTTCTGGGCGTAGCCGCGCAGATGGATGCCCTGGCGCAGGTGATCCATGGCCGCTAGGTGCTCCTTCCACAGACCATCCAGCGTTTGCAGCATCACCGCCTTCTCGAAGTTGCGCAGCACCTCCTTGCCGACCAGCTCTTCCTTGTGGGCATAGAGCTTGGTGGCTTCATCCAGGATGCGTTCGCGCAGCTTCTCTTCATACAGCTTGTCGTCTTCCGCCAGCCACTGCTGCAGCGGCAGATCCAGGGCGAAATCGGACTTCAGACGCGCTTCCAGACCCGGCACGTCCCACATTTCTTCCAGGGACTGGGGCGGGATGTACTCGTCGATGATGGCGCCGTAGACGTCGTCACGGATGACGTGAATGGTCTCGGAGATGTCGTTGGTGTCCAGCAGTTCGTTGCGCTGCTCGTAGACCACCTTGCGCTGATCGTTGGCCACGTCGTCGAACTCGAGCAGGTTTTTACGGATGTCGAAGTTGCGACCTTCCACCTTGCGCTGGGCATTCTCGATGGCCTTGGTTACCCAGGGATGCTCGATGGCCTCGCCCTCTTCCATGCCCAGCTTCTTCATCATGCCGGTCACGCGGTCGGAGGCGAAGATCCGCATCAGGGTATCTTCCATGGAGAGGTAAAAGCGGGAGGAACCCGGATCACCCTGACGACCGGAACGGCCGCGCAGCTGGTTGTCGATACGACGGGATTCGTGACGCTCGGTACCGATGATGTGCAGGCCGCCGGCCGCCAGCACTTCGTCATGACGCACCTGCCAGGCCGCTTTCAGCTCGGCAATCTGCTCGCTTGACGGGTTTTCCAGCTGGGCGATCTCCGCCTGCCAGTTGCCGCCCAGCACGATGTCGGTACCACGACCGGCCATGTTGGTGGCGATGGTGACGGCGCCGGTCTGGCCGGCCTGGGCGACGATCTCCGCTTCCATGGCATGGAACTTGGCGTTCAGTACCTTGTGCGGGATATTTTCCTTGGTCAGGATGCCGGAGAGCAGCTCGGAGTTCTCGATGGAGACGGTACCGACCAGCACGGGCTGGCCGCGTTTCACGCACTCGCGAATGTCCTGCACGATGGCCGCGTATTTCTCCTGGGCGGTCAGGTAGACGAGATCGCCCATGTCCTTGCGCACCATAGGCTTGTTGGTCGGGATGACCACGGTATCCAGGCCATAGATCTGCTGGAATTCAAAGGCTTCGGTATCCGCAGTACCGGTCATGCCTGCCAGCTTGTCGTACAGACGGAAGTAGTTCTGGAAGGTGATGGAGGCCAGGGTCTGGTTCTCGTTCTGGATCTTGACCCCTTCCTTCGCCTCGACCGCCTGGTGCAGACCGTCTGACCAGCGACGACCCGGCATGGTGCGGCCGGTGTGCTCGTCGACGATGACGATCTCGTCCTTCTGGACGATATAGTCGACGTTGCGCTCGAACAGGGTGTGCGCGCGCAGGCCGGCATTGACGTGATGCAGCAGGCTGATATTGGTGGCGGAGAACAGGGAGTCATCCTCGGCCAGCAGTCCCTCTTTCTTGAGCAGCTCTTCCACGAAGATCTGGCCGTTTTCGGTCAGCAGCGCCTGGCGGTTCTTCTCGTCCACCGTGTAGTGGCCGTCGCCGGTGTACTCCTCGGAGTCTTCCTTGTCCTGCTTGACCAGCAGGGGGATCAGCTTGTTGATCTGGGTGTACATGGCGGAGCTGTCTTCCGCCGGACCGGAGATGATGAGCGGGGTACGGGCTTCATCGATGAGCACCGAATCCACCTCATCCACCAGCGCGTAGTTGAGCGGACGCTGTACGCGCTGCTCCGGCGAGAATGCCATGTTGTCGCGCAGGTAGTCGAAACCGAATTCGTTGTTGGTACCGTAGGTAATGTCGGCAGCGTAGGCATCGCGCTTCTGGGACGCATCCATACCGGGCACGTTGCAGTCCACCGTCATGCCGAGGAAGGCGAACAGCGGGCGGTTGGCTTCCGCATCACGCTTGGCCAGATAGTCGTTCACCGTCACGACGTGCACACCGCGGCCGGTCAGGGCGTTCAGGTAGGCCGGCAGGGTGGCCGTCAGGGTTTTACCTTCACCTGTCTTCATTTCGGCAATGCGGTTGGAGTTCAGCACCATGCCGCCGATCAGCTGGACGTCGAAGTGACGCATGCCGAACACACGGCGGGAGGCTTCACGGACGGTGGCGAACGCTTCCGGCAGCAACTGCTCCAGTGTTTCGCCCTGCTCCAGACGCTGACGGTACTCGGCGGTCTTCGCCTGCAGTTCCTGATCGGACAGTGCCTCGAATTGAGGCTCCATCGCATTGATTTGTTTTACAATTTTGCGCAAAGCCTTGAGCGTTCTGTCGTTCCGGCTGCCGATTATCTTGGTGAGCAGTGTGCTAATCATGGGTACCAACTGTTTTGGTTATATAAGCGTTCCGTCACTGGAACCTGAAGAAAAAACCTAACCCCGTCTGGCATTCAGAAAGCGCGCGGGGTTGACCTGACGACCATCTTTCAACACTTCGTAATGCAAATGAACTCCGGTTGCACGACCGGTTCGCCCCATCAGGGCAATCTTCTGGCCCTCATCGACCAGGGTGCCCACATCCACCAGCAACTTGGAATTGTGGGCATAGCGGGTGACCAGACCATTGCCATGGTCAATCTCCACCATGTTGCCAAACTCCGGATGGCGCCCCGCCCAGCTGACAATCCCCTTGCCTGTCGCCAGGATGGGGGTGCCGGGCCTGCCGCGGAAATCCACCCCTTTGTGCATCTTGGCGCGACCGTTGAACGGATCGACCCGCCCACCGAAACCGGAGGAGATCCAGACACGCTCCTGCTTGACCGGTGAGCCGGGGATGAAACCCGCATCGGTGATATGGTGGTTCATGATGAAGGATTCAAGTACCGACAGCTGTTCTTCGCGGCTGCTGAGCTGACGGCTGAGGTGTTCCATGGAATCTTGCAGTTCACCCAGGCTGACTTCCAGGTCTGCATCGTAGGAAGGGCCGCCCATGGGGGGCAGCTCCTTGAAGTTGAACTCCTCGGGATCGAGGTCCGCCTTCTCGGTCAGGCGCTCGCCGAGGGCGTTGAGGCGACCAAGTTGTCCCTGCATGGTGCCCACCTGGGCGGCCAGCATGGCAAGCTGTTCGCGGGCTTCATCGGCCCCTTGCGTGGATTTTTGCTGTTCGGCCAGGGTCAGCGCCACTTCCAGCGCCTCCATTTTCTGCTGCCAGCTCTGCCAGAGCCAGCCGCCCCCCAAGGCCAATACAGTGAAGAGAATACCGCCGACCCAGGCCAGACGTTGTTTGGGTAAGTGCAACCTGCGGCGCTGCTTACCGTGGAGGATCAGGGTAATGCTCATAGAAATCTGTCTTCTCGGTCAGGTGAGGCCAAGGGCCTGCACGGGCAATAAAACCGGGAGATAATCGGTATTAAAGGATGGAATAAACAAATGACAGGACGTCGGTGCGGAGAGATGACCGACGTCCTGTTGCACAGCTATCAGGCCAGAACCAGACCGTTGTCGTAGTAAGCGATAGGCGCTTTGTCGCCCTCACCCTCGAAGGTCACCAGTTCCCAGGCCTCCTGCTGGGCCAGCAGGGCACGCAGCAGCTTGTTGTTCAGGGCATGGCCCGTCTTGTAGGCACGGAATTCACCTATGATGCTGCGGTTGCACATGTAAAGGTCACCGATGGCATCCAGCATCTTGTGCTTCACGAACTCGTCTTCGTAGCGAAGACCATCTTCGTTCAGCACCCGGTAGTCATCCAGCACCACGGCGTTTTCCAGGCTGCCGCCCAGTGCCAGGTTCTGGGAACGCAGGTACTCGATATCACGCATGAAGCCGAAGGTACGGGCACGGCTGATCTCTTTCACGAAGGAGCTGCCGGAGAAGTCCAGCACGCAACGCTGGTTGCGGCCTTCAAACACCGGATGCTGGAAATCGATCTCGAGATCCATCTTGAAGCCGTTGCGATAGGGGTGGAATTCCGCCCACTTGTCGCCGTCTTCAACCCGGATGCTCTGCTTGATCCGCACGAACTGCTTGGGTGCGTTCTGTTCACGAATACCCACTTCCTGCAGCAGATAGATGAACGGATGCGCACTGCCGTCCATTACCGGGATCTCGGGGGCATCAACCTCGACATAGAGGTTGTCGATGCCCATCCCGGCCAGAGCGGCAGACAGATGTTCGATGGTCGACACGCGAACACCGGCTTCGTTCACCAGAGCGGTACAAAGCACGGTATCACGCACCTGATCGGCGTTGGCTGGCAGCGCGACCACAGGATTCAGATCGGTACGCAAGTAAACGATCCCTGTGTTAACAGGCGCCGGACGGAACGTCATAGTGACTTTCCGGCCCGAATGCAGGCCCACACCGGTGGCCTGGACACTCGTTTTCAAGGTTCTTTGTCTAATCATGGGCGTATCCGCTTTAACAGCTCAAATTCCTGACCAGATGGTCGTTGCCGGGCCATCTTAGCACAATCCTTAAGCAACAAACAAACCAGAGCCATCAGAGGCTTAGTCTGCCTGCTTGCGCAGGAACGCAGGAATATCGAGATAATCCGGTTCGCGACGAGCTTGCGGCTCGGCGTTCACCACCTTGGCCGGGGCCTCTTCCATCACGCGAGACTGCAGGGCTTCGCTGATCAGGGGCTGACGGGCCGGACGCTCTTGAACCATGTTGTTCTTGACCAGAGTGATGTCGGGCTTGCGCTCGGCACCGATACCGGTCGCCACTACGGTAACGCGCAGTTCGTCGTGCATTTCCGGGTCGATTACGGTACCCACCACCACGGTGGCGTTCTCGGACGCGAAGGCCTTGACCGCGTTACCCACGGTCTCGAACTCTTCGATGGTCATGTCCATGCCGGCAGTGATGTTGACCAGGATGCCGCGGGCACCGGCCAGATCCACGTCTTCCAGCAGCGGGCTGGAGATGGCCTTCTCGGCCGCTTCTTCGGCACGGTCGTCACCGGAGGCGGAGCCGGTACCCATCATGGCGGTACCCATCTCGCGCATCACGGTACGCACGTCCGCGAAGTCGACGTTGATGAGGCCCGGGCGGGTGATCAGCTCGGCGATGCCCTGTACTGCACCCAGCAGCACGTCGTTGGCCGCCTTGAAGGCGTCCAGCAGGGAGATGCCGCGACCCAGCACCTTCAGCAACTTGTCGTTGGGGATGGTGATCAGGGAGTCGACGTTCTTGGAGAGCTCTTCGATGCCGTGAGCGGCGAAGCCCATCCGCTTCTTCCCTTCGAAGGAGAACGGTTTGGTCACGACGGCAACGGTCAGGATACCCATCTCGCGGGCCACTTCGGCCACGATCGGGGCAGCACCTGTACCAGTACCACCACCCATGCCGGCAGCGATGAACACCATGTCGGAACCGGTCAGCAGCTCGCGCAGCGCTTCCCTGTCTTCCATGGCGGCGTCACGACCCACTTCCGGGTTGGCCCCGGCACCCAGACCCTTGGTGATGCCACCGCCGATCTGCAAGGTGGTATTGGCACTGGAGTTGCGCAGTGCCTGGGCGTCGGTGTTCACGGTGATGAACTCGACACCTTCGATGTTTTGACGAACCATGTGCTCGACTGCGTTGCCGCCGCCGCCACCCACACCTATCACCTTGATGACGGCTTCGTCAGTGTGGCTATCCATAAATTCAAACATGTTGTCTCTCCGCTTTATTTGCCTGACTCAGCAAAATCTTTAGAACTCGCCACGCAACCAGTTGCTGACCCGTTTGACCAGCCCACCTACGCTTGCCTTGGCGGCATATTCCTTGTTACTGCCGGTGGATTGGTTGGTGCGGCCGTACTGCAACAACCCGACCGCAGTCGAGTACACCGGTGCCTGTACGTAGTCACTCAATCCCCGGATATTCATGGGCTCGCCTACCCGGACCTGGCTCTGGAAGATCTGCTCTGCGCACTCCACAATGCCTTCGATCTGGGCCGCGCCACCGGTCAAGACCACACCGGCGGCCAGCTGATGCTTGACCCCCTGTGCCTTCAATTCGCTCTGCACCCGCACCAGCTCGTCATTCACCATGGAGAGCAACTCGGTGTAACGGGGTTCAATCACTTCCGCCAGTGTCTGCCGTTGCAGGCTGCGCGCCGGGCGACCGCCGACACTGGGCACTTCGATATTGTCTTCCTTGCTGACCAGACGGCCGAGGGCACAGCCATAGCGCACCTTGATCGCCTCCGCATCCAGCGGCGGCGTGCCGAAGGCATAGGCGATGTCGCTGGTCACCGTGCTGCCCGCATAGGGAATCACCTTGGTGTGACGCAGGGCACCGCCGGTAAAGAGCGACATGTCCATGGTGCCGCCACCGATGTCCACCACGCAGACACCCAGCTCCTTCTCGTCTTCGGTCAGCACGGCGTAGCTGGAGGCCAGGGCGGAGAAGATCAGCTGATCCACCCGCAGACCCACCTTCTCCACACACTTCTCGATGTTGCGCGCCATGTCGTTGTGGCAGGTGATGAGATGCACCTTGGCTGCCATCCGCACGCCGGAGAGGCCGACCGGGTTCTTGATCCCTTCCTGATAGTCGATGGCGAACTCCTGGGGCAGCACGTGCAGCACCCGGAGCTCGTCAGACAACCGCACCGACTTGGCGGTGTGGATGACGTTGTCCACATCCTCCTGGGTCACCTCTTCGTCGGAGATGGGCACCATGCCGGTCTCGTTGCGGCAATCGATGTGCTTGCCGGACAGCCCCAGATAGACGGAACTGATCTGGCAGTCTGCCATCATCTCGGCCTCTTCCACCGCGCGGCGCAGGGACTTGACCACGGAGTCGAGGTCATTGACCCCGCCCTTCTCCATCCCGCGAGAAGCGTGGCTGCCCATGCCGATGACATTGAGTTCGCCATCAGGCAATACTTCGCCAACCAGTACCGCCACCTTGGTCGTGCCGATATCCAGTCCGACAATCAAATTTCTATCTGCGGTGTTGGTCATTCACTTTCTCTTCGCTTTTCTTCCAGCCAACTGCCATCCCGGTGTCGTATCGAAGATCCACGTAAGCAACCCGCTCACGGGGCTCGATGACGGGAAAGGCATCGATAAACCGCTGCAGACGAAGCGCGATATCCGAGCGCCCCACAAACAGCTGAATGTTGCCATCCAGGGTCAGTTCCCAGGCATGGCGGGGGGTCAGATTCACCCCCAGCAACTTGTATCCCTTGGCCGCCAGCAGCGTTTCGTACTGATGGCTGGCTTCCAGCACCTTGGCGGCCTGATCATCGGGCCCGGACAACTGCATCAGGGGCTTCTTCACCCTGTCCGGGGCACTGAATACCTCACCCTTGGTGTTGACGAAGCGGTTACCGTTCCAGCGAGCCGCCACATCCTGTTCCGTGAGATAGACCTTGATCTTGTTCGGCCACTTCTTTCGTACCGAGACCTGGGCCACCCAGGGCAGAGCGTTCAGACGCGCCTGCAATTCGTTCACATCCAGCTCGAAGAAGTTGCGAAGTTCGGCACCATCCAGCACGGCAGCACGCAACTCATCGGCCTTCAAATATTCGTGTTGCCCCTGCAGCAACAGCTCGCGCATGGGCAACCGACTGGCATCCGTCAGCCAGTCTTTAACATCCAGCGCAGTCTGGTAGAGCCCCCACATGACCAGGATGAAAAATGCCACCCCGGCGATGAAGCCCCCCTTGGTGCGCCCTTGTGCCCTTGCCTCCACCCGATCGATCCCCGTAAAACGCGCCATGCCGGCCACTTGCAGACCGGTTCGCCATTATATAGGCCTCGGCTTGGCGGTCAAAATACTCATTGGGCCCTCAGGCACCGGATTTCATGCTATCCACGCTCAATTTCATCTCGCCGAGACGACGGGCCAGCGCACCGACGTTCCCCGCCCCCTGGGTCAATACCAGATCCCCCTCACCAATCAGGTCGGCCAGCACCGCGGGCACATCGTCCGGCGTTGCGACAAAGATCGGCTCCAGGGTGCCGCGGGAGCGGATGGAACGGCACAAGGCACGGCCATCGGCACCGGGGATGGGCTCCTCACCGGCGGCATAGACCTCCAGCATCACCAGCACGTCCACCTTGGAGAGCACGTCCGCGAAATCTTCGTAGAGATCCCGGGTCCGGCTGTAGCGGTGCGGCTGGAACACCATCACCAGCCGCTTCTCGGGCCAGCCGGCACGAGCGGCGTTGATGGTCACCTTCACTTCGCTCGGGTGATGGCCGTAATCGTCCACCAGCATGGCCTTGCCACGGCCGGTTTCAAACTCGCCATATTGCTGGAAGCGGCGCCCCACCCCTTCAAACTTGGAAAGTGCCTGGATGATGGCCTCGTCGCCGATGCCGTCTTCGGTTGCCACCGCGATGGCGGCGGCGGCGTTGAGGGCGTTGTGGATACCGGGCAGGTTGAGAGTCACCTCCAGCTCACCCGCCCCTGCACGGCGCACCCGGAAGCGGCTGCGATTGCTGGTCTGCACGAAGTCCAGCACCTGCACATCGGCATCATCGCTCAGACCGTAGGTGAGGGTAGGACGGGCGATCTCCGGCAGCATACCGCGGATCACGGGGTCATCCACGCACACCACGGCCAGGCCGTAGAACGGCAGGTTGTGCAGGAAATCGATGAAGGTGGCCTTCAACCTGGAGAAATCGCCGCCATAGGTATCCATGTGATCCGCTTCAATGTTGGTCACGATGGAGACCATGGGTTGCAGATGCAGGAAGGAGGCGTCGCTCTCGTCCGCCTCGGCAATCAGATAACGGCTGCTGCCCAGGCGGGCATTGGTGCCGGCGCTGTTGAGCAGACCGCCGATGACGAAGGTGGGGTCGCGATCCGCCTCTGCATAGATGCTCGCCACCAGACTGGTGGTGGTGGTCTTGCCGTGGGTCCCGGCGATGGCGATACCGTGACGGAAGCGCATCAGTTCCGCCAGCATTTCGGCGCGGCGCACCACGGGAATACGCAGCTCGCGGGCAGCCAGCAGTTCGGGGTTGTCCTGCTTGATGGCGGTGGAAACCACCACCACGCTGGCACCGTCCACATGCTCGGCACTGTGACCGACAAAGATGTGTGCGCCCAAAGAGGCCAGGCGTTCGGTCACCCCGTTGCGGGCCAGATCCGAGCCGGTCACCTGATACCCTTCATTGGCAAGCACTTCCGCAATACCGCCCATACCGGCGCCACCGATGCCGATGAAGTGGATGCGACGCACGCGGCGCATTTCGGGGATAACGGTACGCAGTTTTGCCAGTTCAACCTTGGTCATAGTTCTTTCTCAATTCGCGGCCACAGGCCACTTTCATTCGGTGACACATGTATTCGAGGAGCGGGTGGGTGGCTTTGGCCAGCACCCCGTCCGTCAATCTCGTTCGACTCACCCTGTCGCGAGCCGTTTGCACTCATCGGCAACCCGTTCGGCGGCATCGATGATGGCGACCCGGCGCGCGGCCTGGGCCATGTTCAACAGGGTTTCCCTGCGCCCGGCGAGCCAGGATAGGCGCGACGCCAGCGCCGCCGGCGTCAGCTCGGACTGGGGCAGGAACTCGGCCGCACCGCCGTCGACCAGGGTCAGGGCGTTGCGGGTCTGGTGATCGTCCACCGCATGGGGCAGGGGCACGAAGATGGCGGCCACACCGGCGGCGGCCACTTCGGAGACGGTCAATGCGCCGGCGCGGCACACTACCAGGTCCGCCCAGGCATAGGCATCCGCCATGTCCTTGATAAATTCACTCACCTCGGCCTCGACCCCCAGCCCGGCATAGGAGGCAGCCACGGCCTCCCCGTTGCCCTTGCCGCACTGGTGACGCACCTCGATGGGCACACCGGCAGCTGCAACCGCAGGAGGCACCTGCTCGTTGAGGACCCGGGCCCCCAGGCTGCCACCGACCACAAGCAGGCGCAGAGGATCGCTGCTGCTGCGCAGTTGGGGATCCGGCAGCGCCACCACCTCGGGGCGCACCGGGTTGCCCACCACGGCGGTGCGGGCATTGGGGGCGAAGGCACCGGGGAAGGCCATCAGTACCCGCCTGGCAATACGGGCCAGCAGCTTGTTGGTCAGGCCGGCGGCGGCATTCTGCTCGTGAAGCAGTAGCGGAATGCCGGACAGCCAGGCGGCCACGCCACCCGGGCCGGAGGCAAAGCCCCCCATGCCCAGTACCACATCGGGCTGGATGGTCTTGAGCACCTGGCGGGCCTGAAGCACGGATTTGATGACACGGTAGGGCGCCGCGAGCAGCCGCTTGATGCCGTTGCCACGCACCCCCTGGATGTCGATGAAGGAGATGGGATAACCATGGGCAGGCACCAGCTCCGCCTCCATCCGGTCGGCAGTGCCGAGCCAGTGGATGGTCCAGCCCTGGGCCTTGAGGCGATCGGCGACGGCCAGGCCGGGGAACACATGGCCCCCGGTACCACCCGCCATCACCAGTAACGTCTTGCTCACGCAACCTCCCGCACGCGCGCCTGGGCACTCGCCTGGCGCAACTCGAAATCGATACGAATCAACATGCTCACCGCCACCATCATGATGATGAGACTGGAGCCGCCATAACTGACCAGCGGCAGGGTCAGCCCCTTGGTAGGCATCATGCCGCTGGCGGCACCGACGTTGACGAAAGTCTGGAAGCTGAACCAGATGCCGATGCCGATGGCCAGATAACCTTCATAGAGCCGCTCGGCCACCAGCGCCTGGTGACCCAGCTTGAGCGCCTTCACCGCCAGCGCAAAAATCAGGAAGAGTGCGCCAAGCACCCCCACGTAGCCCAGCTCTTCGCCCAGAATGGCGAACACGAAGTCGGTGTGGGCCTCCGGCAGGTACTCCATCTTCTGGATGGAGTTGCCGAGCCCCTCGCCAAACCAGCTCCCCCGACCAAAGGCCATCAGGGACTGGGTCAGCTGATAGCCGCTGCCAAAGGGATCGGCCCAAGGGTCGAGGAAGGAGGTCACCCGCCGCATCCGGTAGGGCTCCGCGATGATCAGGGTCACCACGGCGCTCACCCCCACCAGGATGAGACCGATGAACTGCACCAGCCGGGCACCGGCCAGGAACAGCATCCCGAGGGAGGTGACGAACATCACCACTACTGACCCGAGATCCGGCTGGGCCAGCAGCAGGATGGCCACCACGAACAGCACCGCCATGGGTTTCATGAAACCGATGAAGCGTTCGCGCACCTCGCTCTGGCGGCGCACCAGATAGCCCGCCAGATAGACGAACAGTGCCAACTTGCCGAACTCAGCCGGCTGCAAGTTGAAGGGGCCAAGCGGCAGCCAGCGTACCGAACCGTTGACGCTGCGGCCCACCAGCAACACCATCACCAGCAGCACGATGGCCAGCAACAACATGGGGCCGTTGTACTGCTGCCAGCGTGCCATAGGCACCTGCAACACGAACCAGGAGATACCCAGCGCCATCACCAGGAACATGCCGTGGCGCTTCACGAACATGAAGGGATCGTTGTTGATGGCGATCCCCTCAGGGATGGAAGCGGACGCCACTATCACCAGCCCGACGCCCATCAGGGCGAGGGCCAGCACCACCAGTTGCCGATCGTAGAGACCAGCGGGGCGCGCCGGTAGCAACCAGCGCTGCAAGAATCCCGCAACCACACGCAGGGCGTTCATAAGCCCATCACCAGTTCGGTGAAACGATCACCGCGCGCTTCGAAAGACTTGAACTGATCGAGGCTGGCGCAGGCCGGCGCCAGCAGCACCCAGTCACCAGGCTTGGCGTCGGTCGCCGCCTTGGCGACAGCAGCGTCAAGATCGGCAACTCGCTCGGTCTGTTCGCCCAGGGCCAGCAGCACCTCGGCATCCTGACCAAAGCAGTACATGTGATCGATCTGGCTGCCGAGCAGGGCCTGCACCGGGCCGAAGTCCTGCCCCTTGCCCTGGCCACCGGCCAGCAGCAGCAGGCGGCCCTTTACCGCTTCACGCACCCCGGCCACGGCGGCCAGGGTCGCCCCCACGTTGGTGGCCTTGGAGTCGTTGATCCAGCGCACCCCATTTACCTCCCGCACGAAGCGGGCACGGTGAGGCAGGCCTTCAAAGCGGCGCAGCACGGCAAGTTGTGCCTCGCGGGGAATGCCCACCGCATCGCACAGGGCCATGGCCGCCAGGGCATTGGCCTGGTTGTGGGCACCCACTATCTTCATCTCGTCCACCGCCAGGAGCGGCTCGCCGTGCAAGGTCAGCCAGTGACGGCCCTCCAGCTCGCAGCGACCGTAGCCGTTGCAGTCGAGGCCGAAACTCTGCCACACCTGACCCACATCGGGCAGGGTCTGGGGATCGTCGCGATTGATCAGGATGTGCTGGGAGTGCTGATGGATCTCCATCTTGGCGGCGCGGTAATCCGCCATGCCGGCATAGCGATCCATATGATCTTCACTGAGGTTCAGGACCACGGAGGCGGCGGCCCGCAGGCTGTAGGTGGTCTCGAGCTGGAAGCTGGAGAGCTCCAGCACGCAGAGATCCATGGGCTGCTTGAGGAGCGACAGCGCCGGGGTGCCGATATTGCCCCCCACACCGACCTTGAGCCCCGCCTCGGCGATCATCTCACCCACTAGCGTGGTGACCGTGCTCTTGCCGTTGGAACCGGTGATGGCGATGACGGGCGTCTGGGTTTCACGCACGAACAGTTCGATGTCACCGACGATGCGCACCCCGAACTCGGCGGCGGCCTTCAACTCCGGAGTCGCCAGGGCGATGCCCGGGCTCGCCACTATCATGTGCGCCTGCTTGAGCCGCTCAGCGTCCAACCCGTGGATGAGCTCCACCTCGGGGGGAAGCTCGTCCTTGCCCGGCGGATTGGTACGGGTGTCCATCACCAGCGGCGTGACGCCGCGGTCGAGGAAGTAATCGACGCAGGAGAGTCCGGTTTTGCCGAGTCCGATGATGATGACCATGGCTTACCTCACCTTCAGGGTGGCGAGGCCAAGCAGCACCAGCATGAGGGTGATGATCCAGAAGCGCACGATGACACGCGGCTCCGGCCAGCCCTTCTTCTCATAGTGGTGATGGATGGGGGCCATGCGGAAGATCCGCACGCCGCGCAGTTTGTAGGATCCGACCTGCAGGATCACCGAGACGGTCTCCATCACGAAGACGCCCCCCATGATCACCAGCAGGAACTCCTGGCGCACCAGCACCGCGATGGTACCGAGCGCGCCGCCCAGGGCCAGGGAACCCACGTCCCCCATGAAGACCTGGGCCGGGTAGGTGTTGAACCAGAGGAAGCCCAGGCCCGCGCCCACGATGGCGGTACAGACGATCACCAGTTCGGAGGTGTAGGGCACGTAGGGAATGTGCAGGTAGTTCGCGAAGTTGACGTTACCGGTCGCCCAAGCGATCAGGGCGAAGCCCCCCGCCACCATCACGGTGGGCATGATGGCGAGGCCATCCAGGCCATCGGTCAGGTTGACCGCGTTGGAGGTACCGACGATGACGAAGTAGGTCAGCAGGATGAACATCAGGCCGAGCTGGGGCATCACATCCTTGAGGAAGGGGACCACCAGCTGGGTCTGACCATCGTGGGTGGCCGTGGCGTAGAGGAAGACTGCCACACCCAGCGCGACCGCGGACTGCCAGAAGTACTTCCAGCGGGCGATGAGGCCATCGGTGTTCTTGCGCACCACCTTGAGATAGTCATCGGCAAAACCGATGGCGCCATAGGCCCCCAGCACGAACAGCACCAGCCAGACATAGGGGTTGTCGAGGCGGCACCAGAGCAGCACAGAAGTGAAAATGGCTGCAATGATCATCAGGCCGCCCATGGTCGGGGTGCCCTTCTTGCTGAGGTGGGATTCGGGACCGTCGTTGCGGATCACCTGGCCGAACTTCATGATCTGCAGGCGACGGATGAGGCGCGGCCCCATCCAGAGCGCCACCACCAGACCGGTGATGATCGACAAGATGGCGCGAAACGTCAGGTAGGAGAAGACGTTGAAGAAGGTGAAGTGCGGGGTGAGCAGTTCCGCCAGCCAGACTAGCATGTGGCTGACTCCTGATGGCCCTTGACCATCTCGACGATATCTTCCATGTGGGAGCCGCGGGCACCCTTGACCAAGATCGCGATTTCTTGATGTGTATTTATCATTTGCGCAAGCACTTCAAACAACGACGCCTTGTTATCGAAATGTCGGCCAGCCGCGGCATCTGCGGTGTGGCGACTCTGTTCCCCTACGGTCAGCACGGCATCGAGGCCCTGCTCACGGGCGTGGTGTCCGACCCGGGCATGCTGCGCGGCGGACTCCTCACCCAACTCTTTCATGTCACCGAATACCAGCACCTTGTAGCCGTTCATGGCGGTCAGGGCATCGATACCCGCCAGCACGGACTCCACGCTGGCGTTGTAGGTGTCATCCACCAGAGTGAGGCCACCCCAGCGTTGCACGCAGAAACGGCCCTTGACCGGCGCCATCTGCTCCAGCCCCGCCTTGACGGACGCAAGCAATGCGCCCAGGGCCAGGGTACCGGCGGCAGCAGCCAGGGCGTTGGCCACGTTGTGGCGACCCGGAATGGCCAGGGTCAGATTCACTTCTCCCTGGGGCGTCACCATCACGAACCCGGCACAACCCTGCTCGTTGAGCACGATGTCGCGGGCGTGGAACGGCTGACGCGGATCCTCAAGGGAGAAGGCGCAGTGGATGCCCTTTTCACGCCACTTCGGCCAGAACTCGTTGTCGGCATTGACGATGGCGGTGCCGCCCTCGCCTAACCCTTCGAAGATTTCGCTCTTGGCATGGAACACCCCTTCCAGGGAGCCAAAGCCTTCCAGGTGCGCGGCAGCGACGTTGTTGATGATGGCGGCGTCGGGTCTGGCGAGCGACGTGGTCCAGGCGATCTCGCCCGGGTGGTTGGCTCCCAGCTCCATCACCGCGAACTGGTGTTGCGGCTCGAGGCGCAGCAGGGTCAGCGGCACCCCCACCTCGTTGTTGAAGTTGCCGGCGGTGGCCAGCACCTCCCCTTCACAACGCAGGATGGCCGTCGCCATCTCCTTCACCGTGGTTTTGCCACAGCTGCCGGTGATGGCGAGCACTTTCGGATTGATGCGCTCGCGCACCAGCCTGCCCAGACGCCCAAGCCCCTTGAGGGTGTCGCCCACCACCAGTTGTGGAATGGCCAGCGGCAATTCGCGCTCCACCAGCAGGGCACTGGCGCCGGCGGCAACCGCCTGGTCGCAGAAATCGTGGGCGTCGAAACGCTCGCCGCGCAGGGCCACGAACAGCGCCCCCGCGCCCAGAGTACGGGTGTCGGTGCTGACCGCCGTGATCTCATGGTCGCCCCCGATCAGACGGGCATCGAGCACCTGCGCCAGGTCGGCAAGCCTGAGGGTCATCATTTGAATGACTCCATTAATGTGTGCAAGGCGGCTGCGACGGTTTCCCTATCGCTGTAGTGCCGCTTGTCGGTTCCAATGATCTGATAATCCTCGTGGCCTTTGCCGGCCACCAGGATGATGTCGTCTTTGCTCGCTTGGCTCAGTGCCAACTGGATTGCCTTGGTCCTGTCGTGCTCGATCTGCACGGCGCCGGGATCGCGAAGACCCGCCACCATGTCGGCCATTATCCGGGCCGGCTCCTCGGTACGGGGATTGTCGTCGGTCAGGATCACGCAGTCCGCATGCTGCTCCGCCATGGCAGCCATCATGGGACGCTTGCCGCGATCCCTGTCGCCGCCGCATCCCACCAGGCACCAGAGCCGGCCGTGACAGTGCACCCGCAGGGCCTGCAATGCCTTCTCCAGCGCATCCGGGGTGTGGGCGTAATCGACCACGGCGAGCGGCGCATCGCCACCGCCGAAGCACTCCATGCGACCGGTCACCGGTTGCAGTCTGGGGGCCGTCGCCAGCAGGTCATCGAAGTCGTAGCCGAGCACCAGCATGGCACCCATGGCGCCCAGCACGTTGCTGACGTTGAAGCGGCCGAGCAAGGGGGCGGATAATACACCATTCCCCCAGCTGGAGTTAATGCGCGTATCAAAACCTTGTTGGTGGAAGTGGGGATCCTGCGCCGTCAGTTGTCGTCCGGCATGGTTTTCAATCGGACCATGAACCCCGAAGGCCACTGCACCGGGATAGGTCGCCAGCCATTGCCGTCCCAGATGGTCATCGGCGTTGATGACGGCGCAAGGCTCATCCACCAGCTTCAGCAGCTCCTCCTTGGCGGCGGCATAGGCCTCCATGGTGCCGTGATAGTCCAGATGATCCCGGCTCAGGTTGGTGAAGACTGCCGAGGCAAACGGCAGGGCCGCCACGCGATGCTGCACCAGACCGTGGCTGGAGACCTCCATCGCCACCAGATCGGCCCCCTGCTGCTGCAAGGCGGCCAGATTGGCCTGCACCTGGACCGCGCTGCCCGTGGTGTTCTCTGCTTCGATGAGCTCGCCAAACAGACCGTTGCCTATGGTGCCCATGACCCCGGCCTTGCCCCCCAGCAGGGTGCGCCAGTTGGCCACCAGCAGGGCCGTGGTGCTCTTGCCGTTGGTGCCCGTGATGCCCACCAGTTGCAACTTTTGCGCAGGGTGACCGTAGAAATGGCCGGCCAGCTCGGAGAGACGAGCGGGAAGATCCCTCATGCCGATGCAGGGGATCTGGGTCGCCGGAGGGACGAATTCTCCGTCCTCCTCAAACAGCACGGCGGTCGCTCCCTGAGCCACCGCCTGTTCGATGAAGCGCCTGCCATCCACCTGATGGCCACGAATCGCCACGAAGAGCGAGCCGGGACCGACCCGCCGGCTGTCGAGCTGGAGATCGTTGAGGGAAAGCGCCGGGGCATCGATGCCGAAGCGGCTCATCAGTTGATCAAGTGTGCGGGGCGGCATGGGAAGCCTCCGAAAATGCGGGAATGCGGGCGCTCGTACACGCCATGGAAAACGCCCCGACAGCAGCGGGGCCGATGGAAAAAACCGGATGCCCGTCAAGTACGCGGTGCGCCATTGTTGGCCTCCGTGCGGGCAAGCTTGGCGGGCACCTCGGGCGGGATCGCATCGGGACGGATGTTGAAGAGCTGCAACACGCCTCCCATGGCCTCCGCAAAGGGCGGGGTCGCCACGGCACCGCCGTAGTAGGCATCCCCCTTGGGCTCGTTGATCACCACCACCATGACGAAACGGGGATTGCTGGCTGGCGCGAAACCGGCAAACCAGGCCATGTAGTCCTTGCCATAGCCCCCAGCCACGGCCACCTTGGCGGTACCACTCTTGCCACCGACCCGATAACCGGGGATCTGGGCCTTGGGAATGGCATTGCTGACCACGTACTCCAGCGCCTGCAACATGGCAGCGGCGTTGTTGTGATCGATGACCTGCTCACCCTTGGGCGGCTTGGTCACCTTGATGATGGAGAGCGGAACCCGCTTGCCCTTGTTGGCCAGGGTGGCGTAGGCGGAGGCCAGCTGCAGCGGGGTCACTCGCAGACCATAACCGAACGACAGGGTGGCTCGCTCGATGTCGGACCAGCGGCGACGCTGGGGCAGCATGCCGCTGCTCTCCCCCATCAGGCCGCTGCCGGTGTCCATGCCGAAGCCCACCATGCTCAGGGTGTTGATCATCTCCTGGGCCGGCATCCGCAGCGCGATGCGCGACATGCCGATGTTGGAGGAGTAGCGCAGGATGTCGTAAAGGTTGGTCGCCTTGTGGATACTCACGTCACGGATCTGCTTGGCCCCGATGAAGAGGGGGCCGCCCGGGATGAAGTCCTTCCAGCTGGTGACACCGGCTTGCAAGGCACTAAGCAAAATCAATGGCTTGACCGTGGAACCCGGCTCATAGGTATCGGTCACCACCCGGTTTCGCACCCGGAAACTCTGGTACTGGCCGCGGTTGTTCGGGTTGTAGGAGGGGGTGTTGACCATGGCGAGCACCTCGCCGGTCTTCACATCCAGCATCACCATGGAGCCGGAGGTGGCCTTGTTCTCGTCGGTAGCCCGTTTGAGGGCGCGATAGGCCAGCGCCTGCACCCGCTGATCGATGCTCAGTTGCAGATCGTTGGCGTGCTTGCCCTCTTTCACCAGGCCCAGGCGCTCGATGACGCGGCCCTGCCTGTCCTTGCGCACCCGCATCTCGCCAGGGGTTGCGGTCAGCCACTCGTTGTAGCTGCGCTCAATCCCCTCGATGCCGCTGCCATCGATGTTGGTCACCCCCACCAGGTGGGAGCTTATCTCGCCGGTCGGGTAGAAACGGCGCGCCTCGGGGCGCAGATAGATGCCCCCCAGCTTCAACCCCTTGATGTACTCGGCCACCGCAGGCGTCACCTGCCGCTGCAGATAGACGAAGCGCTTGCTCGGGTTGGCGATGCGATGCTTGAGGGTGTTGATGTCGAGCTTGAGCACGGCGGAGAGTGCCAGCCAGGCACGCTCGTTGTGGATGGCACCGGACTCGTGCACCGTCTTGGGATCAGCCCAGACCGCTTCGACCGGCACGGATACCGCCAACTGTTCGCCATTGCGGTCCGTGATCATGCCGCGCACCGCCTGGGTGGAGGTGGTGCGCAGGGAGCGCATGTCCCCCTCCTGGCGCAGTCTGTCCGGATCGATCACCTGGATCCAGGCCAGCCGCAGGATCAGCCCCGCAAACGCGATGCCGATGAAGAAAACCAGGGTACGAAAGCGCCACGGGTAGAGTGAGGGTGCTTTCGCCTTGGCTTTGTCCTTTGCCGGAGCCTTGGTGGCGGCCTTGCGTGTCATGGTTGTGTAATTACCTTTTCAGTGGTCACCAGGGGACGAGCCATCTGCAACTTGTCCATGGCCAGACTCGCCACCCGGGAGTGCTCAGCCAATGTGCCCTGTTCCAGCAAGAGGTGGCGCCACTCGATGTTGAGCCTGTCCTCCTCCGCCATCAGATCGTTCTGCTTGGCCGTCAGACCCCGGGTCATGTTGGTCACCAGGATCACCGCAAAGGCGGTGACCAGCACGGCGACGGTCAACAGGACCTGCAACTTGTGGCGCCAGAGATCCGCAACGATCTCCCTGGCGAGGTGAACGCGCACGTCGCTCATCGTTTACTCCGCAAGACGCTCTGCGACCCGCAGCACCGAACTGCGGGACCGGGTGTTTTCATTGACCTCGTGGTCGGAAGGCTTGAGCGCCTTGCCGATCGACTTCAGCTTGCGACCACCGGCAAGCTGGGCTTCAGTCAGGGGGATGCCGTGGGGTACTTCAGGACCTTTCTCGTGTTTGCGAATGAAATGTTTCACCAGCCGATCTTCCAGAGAGTGGAAGCTGATGACGGAGAGACGGCCGTGAGGAGCCAGCACGTCCAGCGCGCCGTTGAGGGCGGTTTCGATCTCGTCCAGCTCGCTGTTGATATAGATGCGGATGGCCTGGAAGCTGCGGGTCGCCGCGTGCTTGCCCTTCTCCTTGCTCGGGTTGACCCGGGCAATCATCTCCGCCAGTTGGCGGGTGCGCACATAGGGCTCGGTCACCCGATCATGTACGATGGCGCGAGCAATCTTCTTGGCGAAGCGCTCCTCACCGAAGGTTTTCAGCACCCAGGCGATGTCGTCCACATCGGCACGGGCCAGCCACTCGGCGGCACTCTGACCGGAGGTGGGATCCATCCTCATGTCGAGCGGGCCGTCCTTCATGAAGCTGAAGCCACGTTCGGCATCGTCAAGCTGAGGGGATGAGACACCGAGATCCAGCAGGAAGCCATCGACCTTGCCCAGCAGGCCGCGCTCGGTCAGATAACGGGTGATGCCGGAGAAGGGACCGTGCACGATCTCGAAACGGGGATCCTGGATCTTGGCCGCCTCGGCAATGGCCTGGGGATCCCGGTCGATGGCGATCAGACGGCCGTTCGGGCCCAGATGCTGGAGAATGAGACGAGAGTGACCACCCCGGCCAAAGGTACCGTCGACGTAGATACCGTCCGGCTTGATGGCCAGCCCTTCGACGGCTTCGTGCAACAGCACTGTGATGTGTTCAGCGGCTTGGGTCATTTATAAAGAAAAATCCTGTAGTCGTGGTGAACTTGCCCAGTCGTCCTCGGGCAGGCCCAGGATGTCGTCGTTGATCTGTTGTTGCCAGCGGGCTTCATCCCACAGCTCGAATTTGTTGAGCTGGCCCACCAGCATGACTTTCTTGTCCAGCCCGGCATGGCTGCGCAGCGGCTGGCTGAGCAGCAGACGGCCATTGCCATCCAGTTCGCATTCGGCCGCGTGGCCGAGCAGCAGACGCTGCAGGCGGCGTTCCGCCGGGTTGGTGCTGGAAAGGGTCTTCAGCTTGCGCTCCACCTCTTCCCATTCATTCAGGGGATAAAGCAGCAGACAGGGATGGGCGATGTCGATGGTGCAGACCAGCTGGCCGTCGCATTCGTCGCGCAGCCAATCACGAAATTTGGTCGGAATCGCCAACCGCCCCTTGCTGTCCAGGCTGATGGCGTGAGCGCCACGCAACAAATTGCAGTCCCCGAAAGGTGAGTTATGGGGGCTAGATGCCCAATAAAACCACTTTGATCCACTTTTCTCCACCATGAAGTTTAAGGACGAGCAGGGGGCTTTTCAAGCAAGGATCTCGGGCATGGGGAACATATTGACGCAGCGTGATGGGACTACCGATTAAATGAATTGATTTTCCACAAGTTATTTGTGTTACCCGCAACTCGATTAATTTTCAGCAATTAAAAAACTGACAAATTGCACGAATAAACATCAGCCATACAGGCCGCGCTTCTCCAGCGCCATCACGATATTCAGAACATGGAAAAATTCCACATAACAGATTGATATAAAATACATTTGTTAAACATAGCTAGCCCAACAGTAAATATCACGAGTCAACCGAGGCAGTACTTTATGGTTAATAAAAAGAGCCTTGCGATAAATCGCAAGGCTCTTCAGGAAAGAGGTCGGAGTCGGCCTGTAAGCCGGGTTCTGTACCGGGTTGCCCCGGGTAGCAATCATTCCTCTAGGCCAGCAATCGCTCGCTGGCTCAAGCAACCTACCCGCCCCCAACGCGGGCCGCGCCAATAGGGGCCTATTTGGTCTTGCTTCGGGTGGAGTTTACCGTGCCACGAACTGTTGCCAGTCGCGCGGTGCGCTCTTACCGCACCCTTTCACCCTTACCTGAGCCCTTGCGGGCCATCGGCGGTCTGCTCTCTGTTGCACTGGTCGTAGGCTCGCGCCCCCCAGGCGTTACCTGGCACCCTGCCCTGTGAAGCCCGGACTTTCCTCCCCTCCGCCCGTCTGTCCCGAGGGACACAACGACGAAGCAGCGATTGCCCAGCCAACTCCGAGGCGCGGATTATAGCCTCGCGAGACGGACGGGGTAAACCGTCAATTCCGGTTTACGGCAATTAATAGTGCTCGAGGCCGTATTTGTAGAGGGCGTTCTTCTTCACCCCGTGGATCTCGGCGGTGAGGGCTGCAGCCTTTTTGAGGGGCAGCTCGCCGACCAGAAGGCCCAGGGTGCGGATCGCCTCCGCAGGCAACTCGTCATCCACCTTGCTGGCACCGGCGACCACCAGCACGATCTCCCCGCGGCAACGGTTATCGTCCTCTCCGAGCCAGGCCAGCATCTCGGAGGCGGGCAGACCGTGGATGGACTCGAAGGTCTTGGTCAGCTCGCGGCACACCACCACCTGGCGCTCGCCAAGGATGCGAGCAATCGCTTCCACGGTATCCTGCACCCGGCGCGGCGATTCGTAGAACACCAGAGAGCGGGTGTCTTCGATGACAGCTTGCAGGCGATCATCCCGCCCCTTGGCCTTGGCCGGCAGGAAACCCTCGAAGGCGAAGCGGTCGGTGGGCAGCCCGGCGGCGGACAGCGCCGTGATGGCAGCGCAGGGACCGGGCAGCGGCACCACCTTGACCCCGGCTTCGCGACAACGGGTGACCAGGTGATAACCGGGGTCGCTGATGAGCGGCGTCCCCGCATCGGAGACCAGGGCCACGCTCTTGCCCTCCTTGATGCGGGCGATCAGCACATCCGCCTTTTGCTGCTCGTTGTGATCGTGCAGGGCAAAGGTCGGTACCGAGATCTGGTAGTGGCTGAGCAGGATCCCGGTATGCCGGGTATCCTCGGCGGCCACCAGATCGACGCTGCGCAGCACGTCCAGTGCTCGCTGGGTGATGTCGGCCAGATTGCCGATCGGAGTGGGGACTATATACAGGGTTGGGATGTCACTCATGGGAGCTCCGAGTGTCCCGACAATTGTGTCGCCATATTGGCCCGTTTACACTATGGAGAATTTCAACACTGGTCGGGGAATGAACTTGAACCGGGTTATAAAGCAGCTAAGTGTATCACGACTCTTCGGCATCCTACTCGCGGCAGTCCTGCTCGCCGCCTGTGCGTCGGAGCCCAATCAATCTTCCGGACAACCCGGCATGCCGTCAGCCTTCTCGGATCTGACCAAAAATGCCCAGTGGTATCTGGAGCAGGTGGATCCCGCCAAACCGGCAGAGGCCTTCGTGTGGCAGATGATGGCGGCGCGCAGCTATCTGGCGCTCGGCCAGGCCAAACCGGCTGCCGCCCTGTATCAGCAGTTGCAGAAGCAGGCGAAGAGCCCGGAGCAGCAGGCGCAGTTGCAACTGCTGCAGGCACACCTGCTGCTAGCCCAGGGCAACGCCAACCAGGCGCTGATCCTGCTGGAAGGCAAGCCGGATGTCGTGCTGGATGCCGATACCCAGAAGGACTGGTACCGCCAGCGCGTGGTGCTGCAGCTCGACATCAACAACAAGTTTGGTGCGGCCAAGTCGCTGATCCTGCTGGAACCTTATCTAGCCAAGAATGAGCTGGCCACCAATCACCAGCAGATCTGGTCACTGCTGAAAAGCATGACCCCCTCCACCCTGCAGGCGCTCGAAGAGGAGCCAGCTCCCGATGTGACCACCGGCTGGCTGCGTCTTGCGGCGCTGGTGAACGAGTTCGGGGCACAGCCGAGCCAGCTGGCCCGCCAGCTTGCCGGCTGGAAGCAGAGCTTCCCTAACCACCCTGCCCAGAGCGACATGCCGGCCGGCCTTGGGGATCTCGCTATCACGGACAACGGTTCGCTGCAGCAGATCGCCGTCTTCCTGCCGCTCTCCGGCAACCTGGAAGCCCAGGGCGCCGCCATCCGCAACGGCATGCTGATGTCCTACAAGGAAAATCAGAGCCAGTTCACCCTGAACTTCTACGATACCCAGGGCAAGGCAATGGGGGACCTCTACAAGCAGGCGATTCAGGAAGGGGCCAACATGATCATCGGCCCCCTGCTCAAGGATCAGGTGGAGGAGCTGCTCAAGTCGAATCCGACCGTGCCGGTACTGGCGCTCAACGAGCTGGACAAGCCGATCGTCAACGACAACACCTTCTATTTCTCGCTCTCCGCCGCTGCCGATGCGAGCCAGGCGGCCCAGTACCTCTATGGTCAGGGCTATCGCAAGCCGCTGCTGATCGCGGCACAAGGCCGGATTGGCTACAGCAGTATCAAGGCGTTTGAACAGGCCTGGGCCGGCGTCAGCCAGGAGAAGCCCGTGGTTGCCACCTTCGGGGCACGCAACGAAGTGCAGGGCATGGTCAAGAACGCTCTGAGCGGCCGTTCCACCGCACGAGCCGGGGAGATTGTCCAGCTGTCCGATGCCGCGCCGCGCAGCATCGACGCCGTCTATGTGGTGGCCAACAGCCTGGAGACCCGGATGATCAAGCCCTATGTGGACATCTCGGTCAACCCCATGGGCAGCCTGCCCATCTACAGCAGCTCTCGGGGATACGACGGCGGGACGACCGAGGTAGCCTCCGAGCTCAACGGCATGCATATCTCCGACATGCCACTGCTGCTGGGTGGCTTCGAGACGCAGCGTGAACAGATTGCCCTGCTCTGGCCCCAGACCCAGGGCGACCTGCTGCGCCTGTTCGCCCTCGGCTACGATGCCGTCAGCCTGGCAGGCAACCTGCCGCAAATGCGCAAGGTCAATGCTATGCAGCAACCCGGCATGAGTGGCCAGCTGAGCGTGGATCCCCAGGGCAACATAGTGCGCATGCTGGACTGGGCCACCTACCAGAATGGCAGGCTGGTCAGCGACAGCGCCGCCCCCCAGCTGGAGGATGCGACTCATGAAGAGGCTACTGACACAACTTCACCAGCAGTGGTTGAACCTGTTGCCGTCGGCAGCGACGAGCAAGGGACAACACTTTGAGCAAATAGCGGAACACTGGTTGCAGGCCCGAGGCCTGCAACCCGTGACCCGCAACTACCGCTGCCGTGGCGGCGAGATCGATCTCATCATGCGCCAGGGGGATACCCTGGTGTTCGTTGAAGTGAGATATCGCGCCAACGCCACCCATGGCGGTGCAGCCAGCTCGGTCACCCGGCGCAAGCAGCACAAGATCGTGCTGGCCGCGCGCCACTATTTCAAGCAACATGCCATCAATGAGGCCAACCAGGCCTGTCGATTCGATGTGATCGCGTTCGAGGGCGACCAGCCGGACTGGATCCAGAACGCGTTTTAAGAGGACCCCATGACTGATCCCATCAAAGAGAATTACACCGAGAGCATCCAGACCAAGATAGCTGCCGCCGAAGCACTGCCGGATGCCATCCATACGGCAGCCCAGATGCTGACCATCTGCCTGCTCAATGGCCACAAGGTGATGGCATGTGGCAATGGTCCCTCCTCGGCATTGGCACAGCTGTTCATTTCCGAACTGGTGAACTGCTATGAAACTCCTCGCCCCTCCCTGCCCGGTCTCGCCCTGACGCCCGACATGGCGACCATCAGCGCCATCGCCACGGATCACGGTTTCGAAGAGGTCTATGCCAAACAGATACGTGCTCTGGGACAACCAGGCGACATCCTGGTGGTCATCACCACGACAGGCAACAGCCGCAGCCTCATCAAGGCTGCGGAGGCCGCCCTCTCCCGCGACATGACCATCATTGTGCTCGGTGGCGGAGACGGGGGAGAGATCGCCGGTCTGCTGGGCCCCAATGACGTGGAGATCCGCGTTCCTTCCGCTCGCCGTCCTCGTATTCTGGAAGTGAACCTGTTGACCCTGCACTGTCTCTGTGATCTCATCGACCAGACACTTTTCCCGCAACAGGAAGACTGAAACCATGAAGAAGCCTATTCTCGCTCTTGCCCTGCTGACCGGCGTCCTGCTGCTGCAAGGCTGTGCTGCCGTGGTGGTCGGTGGCGCGGCTGGCACCGCCAAGGCGAGCGGCGATCGCCGCACCCTGGGTGCCCAGTGGGACGATCAGACCATAGAGCTGAAAGCCGCCAACCTGTTGGCCGACAACAAGCCCCTGAGCGCCGCCAGCAAGATCAGTGTCTACAGCAACAACGGCCGTGTGCTGCTGGTGGGTCAGACACCCTCTGACGCTTACAAACAGGAAGCGGGCAGAATCGTGAGCCGGATTGAAGGGGTTCGCCATGTCTACAACGAGCTGCGCCTTGGCAAACCAGTCAGTATCGGCGTGCGCAGCAATGACACCTGGATCACCTCCAAGGTGCGGGCCGACATGCTGGGCACCAAGAACTTCGACAGCGCCAAGGTGAAGGTTGTCACCGAGAATGGCGAGGTGTTCCTCATTGGGCTGGTCACCCGCCAGGAAGGGGATCAGGCCGTGGAAATCGCCCGCCACGTCAGTGGCGTTAAGCAGGTGATCAAAGCCTTCGAGTTTGCCCAGAATTGACCATCTGGCAGGATGAAAAAACGCAGCCTTCAGGCTGCGTTTTTTATTTGATGACTTTCAGGGTCGGGCGACCGCTCGGGCGCGGTGGTTCCGGCTCGGGGTCAACCGACGTTGGTGTCTGTGCCTGTTCCAGCCAGAGGTCATACCCGGGCTCCGGCGGGAACAGGGTCCCCACTCCGTTCTCCCTGGCATGGATGGCCAGTACGGCCGCCATGGGGATATAGACCTGCTGCGATACGCCACCGAAACGGGCGCTGAAGCTGACAGCGTCATTGTCCATGTGGAACTGGCCCACGGCCCGGGGGGCGATGTTCAGAACAATCTGGCCATCCTGCACGAACTGCATCGGTACCATCACATGGGGAATGTTGGCATTGACCACCAGATGGGGTGTCAGATCGTTATCCAGCAACCAGTCAAAAAACGCCCGCAGCAGATACGGGCGACTGGGTGTCATTGTCGGTTCCATGCTCATACGCCGGCACGGATCTCGCGCTCGGCCTCGGTCAGGGAAGCCTGGAAGGATTCACGCTCGAACAGGCGTACCATGTAAGCCTTCAGCTCTTTGGCGCCACGGCCGGTGAAATCGATGCCCAGGCTCGGCAGACGCCACAGCAACGGCGCCATGTAGCAGTCGACCAGACCGAACTCTTCGCTCATGAAGTAGGGCATCTCGCCGAAGATGGGGGCGATGGCCAGCAGGTTGTCGCGCAACTCGGCACGGGCGGCTTCGGTATCGGTGCCCGCCATGATCTTGTCGGCCAGAGAGTACCAGTCCAGCTCGATGCGGTGCATCATCAAACGGCTGTTGCCGCGCGCGACCGGATAAACCGGCATCAGGGGCGGATGCGGGAAACGCTCGTCCAGATACTCCATGATGATGCGCGAGGTGTACAACGCCAGCTCGCGATCCACCAGAGTCGGTACAGTGTTGTACGGGTTCAGCTCGGCCAGCTCATCCGGCAGGTTGGCAGGATCAACCTGGCAGATATCCACGCTAACACCCTTCTCCGCCAGGACAATACGCACCTGATGGCTGAACATATCGTTGGCACCGGAAAACAGCGTCATTACCGAACGCTTATTGGCAGCTACAGCCATTGAACCCTCCCGTCATTAAAAAGCAGAAACGGCAATGAAGCATGTCTGTCTTCATTGCCGTGCGTCATATTACTCCGATCTGGTCGCTTAGTGAACGTCGCGCCAGAATTCCTTCTTCAACAGCACAGTGAAGATGAAGAAGATAGCGATGAATCCGAGTACCCAGAAGCCCATGCGTTCGCGCTCCTGCTGCACCGGCTCAGCCGAGTAGACCAAGAAGTTTACCAGATCCAGTACCGTCTGATCATATTCTTCGTTGTTCATTTCACCGTTGCCGTCAGATTTGATGCTGACGACTTGCTGCATCTCCACGCCATCCAGGGTGTGCGTCTCGAACTCGGCGCGGGGCGTCCCCTGCAACGGCTCCAGCACATGGGGCATACCCACGGACGGGAAGACGGCGTTGTTCACCCCGAATGGACGGGTCTCGTCCACGTAGAAGGAACGCAGATAGGTGTAGATCCAGTCTGCACCACGCACCCGGGCAACCAGGGTCAGGTCGGGGGGCTGCGCGCCGAACCAGCGCGCAGCATCCTTCTCGGACATGGCGCTCTTCATCAGATCGCCGATCTTGGCGCCGGTGAAGACCAGGTTCTCCTTCATCAGATCGTCCGGAATGCCGATGTCGGCCGCCACCCGGTTATAACGCTGGTACTGGGTGGAGTGACAGCCGGCACAGTAGTTCATGAAGGTGGCGGCCCCCCGTTGCAGGGATGCCTTGTCACTCAGATCGTACTCCGCCTTGTCGAGAGGGAAGCCACCGCCAGAGGCCAACACCAGACCAGGCAGCAGGGCCAGCACTGCAAAAATTATTCTTTTCATTTGAATGTCACCCTCTCCGGCAGCGGCTTGGTGTTCTCATTCTTGCTGTAGAAGAACAACAGGACGAAGAATCCGAAATAACCCAGAGTACAGAGTTGTGCAATCAGCGTCAGGGTCGGGGTTGATGGCAGCACGCCCAGCACCCCCAGGATAATGAAGCAGACCACGAACTGGGCGATGTTCAGCTTGTGCAGGGTGCTGCGGTAACGCACCGAGCGCACCTTGCAGCGATCCAGCCAGGGCAACAGGAACAGCACCACGATGGAGAGGCCCATCATGATGACCCCCAGCAGCTTGTCAGGCACCGCACGCAGGATGGCGTAGAAGGGAGTGAAGTACCAGACCGGGGCGATATGCGCCGGTGTCTTCAGGCCATTGGCCACCTCAAAGTTCGGTTTCTCGAGGAAATAGCCCCACATATCCGGCTTGAAGAAGATGATGGCACAGAAGAAGAACAGGAAACCGGCTACCCCGATCATGTCCTTCACGGTGAAATAGGGGTGGAACGCGACCGCATCCAGTGGCCAGCCGTTCTCGTCCTTGTGCTTCTTGATGTCGATACCATCGGGGTTGTTGGAGCCCACCTCGTGCAGCGCCAGGATATGCATGGCCACCAGCATCACCAGCACCAGCGGCAGAGCGATGACGTGCAGGGCAAAGAAGCGGTTCAGGGTTGCACCCGAGATGACATAGTCCCCCCGGATCCACAGGGTCAGATCGTCACCGATAACGGGGATGGCACCGAACAGCGAGATGATGACTTGGGCCCCCCAGAACGACATCTGCCCCCAGGGCAGCAGGTAACCCATGAAGGCCTCGGCCATCAGTACCAGGAAGATCAGCATGCCGAAGATCCACAGCAGTTCCCTTGGCTTCTGGTAAGAGCCGTAGATCATGCCGCGGAACATGTGCAGGTAGACAACGATGAAGAAGGCGGATGCCCCGGTTGAGTGCATGTAACGCAGCAGCCAGCCGTAATCCACATCCCGCATGATGTATTCCACGGAAGCGAAGGCACCTTCCGCCGAGGGGTTGTAGTTCATGGTCAGCCAGATGCCGGTGATGATCTGGTTGACCAGCACCAACATGGCAAGCGAGCCGAAGAAGTACCAGAAGTTCAGGTTCTTGGGCGCCGGATACTTGGCCATATGGTCGTTGTACATGGCCGTGAGCGGGAAACGATCATCGATCCAGCCCATGAGTTTGGCAAACATGGTCAGGCCTCCTTGCCATCGGCACCGACCAGAATGGTGGTGTCGCTAAGAAATTGGTATGGCGGAATGACCAGGTTCAGCGGTGCGGGGACGCCCTGGAACACTCGACCAGCCATGTCGAATTTGGAGCCATGGCAGGGGCAGAAGAAGCCGGAAGTTACCCCTTGAACCTGCTCGCCGAAGCTGTCGGGCAGATAGGAAGGGGAGCATCCCAGATGAGTGCAGATGCCAACGGCCACGAAGATTTCCGGTTTGATGGATCTGTAGCCATTGTGGGCATAGTCCGGTTGCTGTGGCTCGTCTGACGCAGGATCCCGCAGCTTGTCATCGTGTGCAGCCAGAGCATCCAGCGTCTGCTTGGTGCGCTTCACCACCCAGACCGGTTTACCACGCCACTCGACGCGGATTAGCTGACCCGGCTCCAGCTTGCTGATATCCACTTCAACCGGGGCGCCTGCCGCCTTGGCTTTGGCACTCGGATTCCATGACTTAATAAACGGCACTGCGGTAAAAGCAGCTCCTACACCGCCAACGGCAACCGTTGACCAGGTAAGAAATCTGCGGCGACCGGTATCAACTGGCGCATTGCTCATCCAAAAACTCTCCCATGTGGACTCCGCTCATTCTTATAGTGTCCCTGTTTACTTCTCCTCTCCCTCTGACAACTGCGATGGAAGCGGAGTGGCAATTGACACAGAAAGACCATGGAAATTTTAAAGAAAAGATAACAATTTGACAAGAAAGGGAGTCGATGGGCAAAAACAATAAATACACAATTTTTTGTCTTTTGTGACGTATGCTTAGCATTGTCACATGTAACATTACCAATAAAAAAAGCCTGGCAAATTGCCAGGCTTTTTTGACACTCCTGAGAGTGCGTACCAAAAGCGAATTAACGCTTGGAGTACTGCGGACGCTTACGCGCTTTGTGCAGACCGACTTTCTTACGCTCAACCTTACGGGCATCACGAGTAACAAAGCCAGCTTTACGCAGTTCGGAACGCAGGGTCTCGTCGTACTGCATCAGAGCACGAGTGATACCGTGGCGGATCGCACCAGCTTGACCGGAGATGCCACCACCGTTAACGGTGATGTACAGATCCAGTTTCTCGGTCATCTCGACCAGTTCCAGCGGCTGACGAACTACCATGCGGGCAGTCGGACGGCCGAAGTATTGCTCCAGGGAGCGCTGGTTGATTACGATTTTACCGCTACCCGCTTTGATGAATACGCGAGCAGTGGAGCTTTTGCGACGGCCGGTACCGTAGTATTGATTTTCTGCCATGTTGCCAGTTCCCGTTAGATATCCAGTACTTGAGGTTGCTGAGCAGCATGAGCGTGCTCTGCGCCTGCGTAAACTTTCAGCTTACGGAACATGGCACGGCCCAGCGGCCCCTTCGGCAGCATGCCCTTGACGGCAGCTTCGATTACCATTTCCGGCTTACGCTGAATCAGCTTGTCGAAGCTGATGGACTTGATACCACCCGGGAAACCGGAGTGAGCGTGGTACATTTTGTCGGTAAATTTCTTACCGGTTACGTGTACCTTCTCAGCGTTTACAACGATGATGTAGTCACCGGTGTCAACGTGCGGAGTGTACTCGGCTTTGTGCTTACCACGCAGACGAGCAGCGATCTCGGTTGCGATACGACCCAGAGTTTTACCTTCTGCGTCCACAATGTACCAGTCACGTTTTACGGTTTCTGGCTTGGCAACGAAAGTTTTCATTAAGTTAAACCCAATTACCTGTTACAGACCCAATTGCTTATGGGGGCTCTCCCACAAACAACAAACGATGGCCTACCTGTACCCCTTCGAATACAAGTAAAGCTTAAAGTGTTGCTGTCTTATCGACAGCTGTAACGTGGGCCGGGCGATTATAAGTGAAGTTGCCTTAAATATCACCTGCTAATTTCACTGCCATGAAGCTAGCAAATGTCGCCCGGCCCTACCTGCCGCAGATGCCCATCCGACTGGCAGGCGCGGTATTGTGACTAAGGAAGGTGCACTCTGGCAAGGTATTCGTGCGATTGCATCTCCTGAAGCCTTGAAAGGCAACGCTTGAATTCGAAATTCAGCAGGCCTTCGCCATAGAGCCCGGTCATGGGGACCGCCGCCGATATGATGAGCTTGACGTGCCGCTCATAAAACTCGTCCACCATGGCGATGAAGCGGCGGGCCGCGTCATCCGTGCCGCTGCCCATGGGTTGCACATTGGCCAGCAGGACGGTGTGGAACTCACGGGCCAGTTCGATGTAGTCGCCCTGGGAGCGTGGAGTACAGCACAGCTGTTCAAACTCCATATAAAGCACCCCTTCCCCCACGCCCAGTGCACTCAGTTGGCGATGGTTGACTTCCAGTGCGGCGGCAGTCACCGCCCCAGTCCCGGTCAACTGGCTGAAATAACGATCCAGGTTGCTCCTGGCCTGCTCATCCAGCGGGAAGTGATAGATCTCTGCCTGTTCCAGGGTTCGCAGCCGGTAATCGACACCGCCATCGACATTGATCACCTCGCAGTGACGCTCGATAAGCGCGATGGCAGGCAGGAAGCGAGCACGCTGCAACCCGTTGCGGTAGAGATCCTGAGGGGGGATGTTGGATGTGGCCACCAGCACTACGCCATGGCCAAAGAGTTCCTGGAACAGAGTGCCGAGCAGCATGGCATCCGTGATATCCGAGACGAAAAACTCGTCGAAACAGATGACGTCGGTCTCGTCGGTCAGCTTGCGGGCGATCAGCTTGAGCGGATCGGACTGACCGGTCAGCCCTCTGAGCTCGTCGTGCACACGGTGCATGAAACGGTGGAAGTGGATGCGCAGTTTGCGCTCCCCCGGCAGGCTCTCAAAAAAAGTATCCATCAGCCAGGTCTTGCCTCTGCCCACACCGCCCCACATATATAACCCCTGGACGGGGTCACGGGTTTTCGGCTTTTGCAGCCAACCCAGCAGGCCACGGGATCTGGTCGGAGTCGGGCTTGCGCACAGATCCTGATAGAGTCGCTCCAGGCGGGTGACTGCCATGGCCTGGGCCGGATCGGCCACAAAGCCGGGGCGCTGCAAATCCTGCTGATATTTTTGCTGCGGGGTCATCCTGTAAACCGCCTCCAAGTCCCTGAATGAGGGACAAAATGGTATCACGCTCTCGGGGGGCACGGTATAGTGCCAACGAGGCGTTGCGGTCCATCCGACCGCTTCAAATTCATCGTGTTAGCTGTAACAAGGAGCTTCTATGACTCTGTTTAACGGGATCCTGCTGGCGATCGCCGCCCTGATCATCGGCGTGCTGATCGGCCGCTTCTCTGTCCGTAGCCGGGATGCCGGACGCCTGGAACAGGAGCTGAAAAAAGCCCACAAGGAGCTGGAAAGCTACCAGGGGCAGATCACCACCCACTTCGCCGACAGCGCAGCCCTGATGGAGCAACTGGCCGAACAGTACCAGACCCTTTATCGCCATATGGCGGAACAGAGCAAGTTCCTGGCCAAGGTACAGGAACCACTGTTCCGCGAACCCGAAGTGGAAGAAACAGGCGATGCCGCCAACAGCGAGGAGCCGGGCCTTCCTCCCCGCGATTACGCCGGTGCGTCCGGCCTGCTCAAGCAGCCGGGCTGATCGTCGGTTGAACTAATTACGCTTTATCGTGGTCAGACCTTGACGATTGCACTGCAACTTTTTCTGGGAGCTGTTTCTCATATGCGTAAATCTCTTTCTGTATTCAGTGTCTTAGCCCTCAGTGTCGGTATCGCCATGTCCTCAGCACCGGCGCAGGCCGCACTGCCCCTGATGGCGAACAACCAGGAGATGCCGAGCCTGGCCCCCGTCCTCGAGCAGGTGACCCCTGCCGTGGTCAACATCTCCGTCTCTGGCAAGAAGATCACCCGCCAGCGCCTGCCGGAACAATTCCGCTTCTTCTTCGGCCCCAACATGCCTGACGAGCAGGTGAGCGAGCAGCCCTTCCAGGCGCTTGGTTCCGGCGTCATCATCGATGCCAAGAAAGGCTACGTGATCACCAACGCCCACGTGGTCCACGAGGCGGACGAAATCAAGGTCAACCTGAAGGATGGCCGTGAGTATGCAGCCAAGAAAATAGGGGAAGACAAACAGTCGGATATCGCCCTGCTGCAAATCAAGGCCGAGGATCTGGTGCAGATCAAGTTCGCCGACTCCGACGAGCTGAGAGTCGGTGACTACGCGCTGGCCATCGGCAACCCGTTCGGCCTGGGCCAGACCGTCACCTCCGGCATTGTCAGCGCCCTGGGTCGCAGCGGCCTCAACATCGAAAATCTGGAGAACTTCATCCAGACCGATGCGGCCATCAACTCCGGCAACTCGGGCGGCGCCCTGCTCAACCTGCGCGGGGAGCTGATCGGCATCAACACCGCCATCCTGGGCCCCAACGGCGGCAACATCGGCATCGGCTTTGCCATCCCGTCCAACATGGTGCGCGATCTCTCCGAGCAGATCGTGAAATACGGCGAAGTGCGCCGTGGCCAGCTGGGGATTACCGGCACCGAGCTCACCAGCGAAATCGCCAAGACCTTCGGCTACAACAAGAAGGACGGTGCCTTCGTCAACCAGGTCATGCCTGACTCCGCTGCCGCCAAGGCAGGCATCAAGGCAGGCGACATCATCATCAGCATCGATGGCAAGCCCATCCGCTCCTTCGGCGAGCTGCGTGCCAAAATCGCCACCATGGGGGCCGACAAGCAGGTCTCGCTCGGCCTCATCCGTGACGGCAAGGAGCAGACCGTCAAGGTCACCCTGAAGAAAGCGGATGACAGCGAGATCCTGGCCAGCGCCCTGCATCCGGCACTGGAAGGGGCCAAGCTGAGCACCACCACGGACCCCGTGACCGGCGTGGCCGTCTCCGACATCGATCCCCGCTCACCGGCAGCCGCCTCCGGCCTGCAAAAGGGCGACATCATCATCGGGGTCAACCGCCAGCGCATCAACTCCATGGGTGAACTGACCAAGGTGTTGAAAAACAAGCCGGAAGTCCTGGCGCTGAACATCCAGCGCGGTGACTCCTCGCTCTATTTGGTGATCCGTTAAGCCCCTCACACCCGCGGCAACCGCCGCGGGTGATTTTTATCCATCGATAATGTTATTCTCTGCCCGCAGCCTGTACGGACGAGAAAGACATGAAAATCCCACCTCTGATCAGCTACTTGGGCAAGTCCGTCGGCTTTGGCCTCGCCATGGCTGCGCTTTTGTTGCTGGTGTTTCCCAATTTTCGCGGCGGCGCCCCCCTGCCGGGCCTCATCACCAATGCCCGCGAGCTGAGCTTCTCCTACGCGGCCCATCGTGCCGGCCCTGCCGTCGTCAACATCTACACCCGCAGCTTCGCCGGCAATCGCGGTGAAAAAGCCGAACTCAGACCCCAGGGGCTGGGGTCCGGCGTCATCATGAACCAGCGCGGTCACGTGCTCACCAACTATCACGTCATCGCCGATGCGGACCAGATCATCGTCGCCCTGCAAGATGGTCGGGTATTCAGTGCAGAGCTGGTCGGCACCGACAAACTGACCGATCTGGCGGTGCTCTACATCGAATCGGACAACCTGCCGGTGATCCCTCAGGACCCGGATCGTCTGCCGGACGTGGGAGACGTGGTGCTCGCCATCGGCAACCCCTACAACGTCGGCCAGACCATCACCCAGGGCATCATCAGCGCCACCGGGCGTATCGGCCTCTCCAGCATGGGGCCGGACAGCAATGGCAGACAGGATCTGCTGCAGACCGATGCCGCCATCAACGAGGGCAACTCCGGAGGCGCCCTGGTCAATGGCCGTGGCGATCTGGTAGGTATCAATACCGCCGCCTACCACCTCAACGGCAATCAGGAGAGCTATGGCATCAGTTTTGCCATCCCCTACAAGCTGGCCAAGCGCATCATGGACGAGCTGATCGCCAACGGCCGGGTCATCCGCGGCTACCTCGGCATCTCCAGCGTCGAGATCAATCCCATCGTCGCGCGCATGCTGAACCTGGGGGACTTGCAGGGGTTGGTGGTGGAGAGCCTGGATCCCAATGGCCCAGCCACCAAGGCCGGTCTCAAACGTGGGGATGTGCTGCTCAAGATCAACGGAGAGGCCATCACCGGCGTGCGTCCCGTCATGGACAAGATCGTCGAGAGCCGCCCCGGCACCAAGCTCACCATCTCGGTGATCCGCAACGGCAAGCCGCTGGACGTCGATGTCATCATCGAAGAGGACCTGCGCTACCAGAATCAGACCCTGCCGACCAGCAGTGCGGCACCCACCACCTGAGGGGCGGATCCTCGCGGGGCCCGACAGGGCCCTTTTTTGTGCCCGCTTTCCTCCGGCGCCCACCTGTGCGTGAGACAGCTCACACATTGCGCCAATGAGCAATCGGGCGAAGGCGCCGTCAAAACGCGCCATCGATCACACTCCCTTGCCGCCAGTTCGCTCCTTTCCTCTTCCTGAACGCCAAAAGGGCTTCTTTTGATGCCTTTCCCTCCGGATTTCCACTTCGAATCGGAAAAAACCTGCCTCCTCCCGCACTCTCCTCCGCTTTATGGTGATCCCATCCTTTCTGCCAGCCTGGAGAGCAGACCTTGAACACCGACACCCATGACGCCCCCCTGACCCCGGACAGCCCGGCACTGCTGCGCAAGACCGACCTGACCCTGGCCCGCATTCACAACCTGCTGGCGGATCAGGGCATACGCCCCAACGACGTGCAGCAGCAGATGCTGGCCTCCCACGTCAAGGCCATGGTGTGGCGCTCCTACAGCGGGGGATCCCTGCCGGAGGTCGACCTCAGCCTGTTCGAGGAGATCTCCCCCCTCTCCCTGCGCCTGGCAGAGCAGGTCGTTGCCTGGCTCGACCGCCTCGCCTACGAGGAGGCGCACCTCTTGTCCGTCCATTTTGAAGTGGCCAAAGAAAACGAACTCAGCTCAGTAAAAGGAGAAAGCTAAATGACTGCCATCAAACTCGTGATTGGAGATCGTCTCGGCAAGGGTCAGAAAGTGGGGGCAGGCGCAGAAGCCGCCGGCGCCACCGTGACCGTCATCCCCGGCATGGCCGCCGACATGAAGCTCGGTGATGTGATGAACAAGGAGCAGGCCGACCTTGGCATCTCCTTCTGCGGCAGCGGTGGCGCGGGCGCCATCACGGCCCAGACCAAGTACGGCTACAAGTGCCGCTACGGCATGCGATCCATCGAAGAGGGTGTCACCGCCATCAACGAGGGGTGCGTGGTACTGGGCTTCGGCTTCATGGACAAGGAAGAGCTGGGCCAGAAGCTGATCGAAGCCTTCGCCAAGAAACACGGGCGCACCTGATGAAAGAACACTTCACCACCCGGATCACGGTCAACGGCAAGGGGGCGACTCGCCAGCAGGCGTTCGCTGCCGCCCTCAGCCAGGTGCAACCCAGCCTGCTCAAGGAGAGCCCCAAGGTGATGCTGCGCATCGAACCCCTCGAGGTCGAGGTGCTCGAGGCCGAGGAGTCGGTACGGGTGGAGAAGTTCCTGTTCTTCTTCCTGCCACGCCAGCGCCACGAGTTCCGGGTCCGGCTGGCGATCACCGTCAAGGTCATCAGCCTGGATGTCGACAAAGTGGATTTCACCCGGGCCTGACCCCACAACCAAAAGGACAAGTTGGATGTTTCTAATCATTTTGATGAAGTCACTCATCATCGGCGGCCTGGTAGGCGTCGGGGTGGGAGCTGGCGCGGCGCGGATGTTCCACGCCCCGACCGTGCAGGGGATGGGCGCGTTCCGTACCCTGGGCGAGCTCAACTCCTGCGAAGGGGACCCCGCATCCCACTTCTCGTTCGGTCTGGGCTTCTTCTTCAACGCCTGGGCCTCCACGGTCGCGGCCGGCGCCTTCACTCAGGACGTGGATCACCGCATCCTGCCGAACTGGGGTGCTGCGGCCCTGATGATCAAGAACCGGGATCTCGCCACCACCCTCCATGATCCCAAAAAGATGGCCATCGCCTGCGGCATCATTGGTGCCATCGTGGTCGCCTTCCTCAACAGCACGGCCGCCGCCGTACCTGCCGCCCTGCAGGTGACCGCGGTCAAGGTGCTGGTGCCCTCCGCCAACCTGCTGGTCAACACCGTCATGCCGGTGATCTTCTGGCTGGCCGCCATCGAGGCAGGCAAGAAGTCCGGCTTCTGGGCCACCATCTTCGGCGGTCTGGCCCAGCTCATCATGGGCAACGCGGTACCAGGCCTGGTGCTTGGCATCCTGATCGGCAAGGGGGTGGAAGAGAGCGGCTGGAACCACGTCACCAAGGTGATGATGAGTGCCATCGTCCTGCTGTTCGTGCTGAGCGGCTTCTTCCGCGGCTTTGACATGAAACTCATTGAATCCTTCCACCTGGGCGTTCCCCTGTGGCTGGAAAACGTCCACAACCTCATGAGCGGAAAATAAGGAAGCACACCATGGATGAGAAACTGAGAAACAACTTCTGGTATGCCGACTGGTCCTTCCCCATCTTTGTCGGTCTGCTCTCTTCCGGCGTCTTCGCCGGTACCCACATGTTCTACCTCTACGGGGTCGGCGCCTTCAACGAGGTGGCCTTCGTTGCCATGCTCAAGGCCGGCATGGACACGGGGGCCTATGGTGCAGTCGCCGCCTTCGGTGCCAGCTTCCTGTTCGCCCGCATCATCGAGGGCTCCCTGGTGGGGATCCTCGACATCGGCGGCGCCATCCAGACCGGAGTCGGCCTCGGGGTGCCCGCCCTGCTACTGGGGGCCGGTATCATCTATCCGGTGGAAAACTTCACCGCTTCCCTGATCACCGGCATGGGGATTGGGATGGCCATCGGCTACGTGATCATCCTGGCGCGCAAGTTCACCATCAACCAAAGCAACTCCACCTACGGGGCGGACGTCATGATGGGGGCTGGCAACAGCTCCGGCCGCTTCCTCGGTCCCCTCATCATCCTCTCCGCCATGGGCGCCTCCATTCCCATCGGGATAGGCTCCCTGCTGGGTGCGCTGCTGTTCTACATCTGGGAAAAGCCCATCACGGGGGGCGCCATCCTGGGGGCCATGCTGTTCGGGACCTTCTTCCCCATCGCCCTGGCTTAATCCAAGGCCGTCTCTTGGGCGGCATTCAAGAACCTGTTTGCGCTCTGTCGCGAAAGGTCGTCAGCAAGGTGAAGAGCAGCGCAGGGGCCGGAGCGTATGGATAGACGTGAGAACTCTTGGTTACAAATACGCGCACAGCACATGAGCCTTGGAAGCGGCCTCACAGTAAGAGCGCAAGCAGGTTCCAAGAGGGATATCAGCATGTACGACATGATCATCAGGGCGGGACGCCTGGGAAACGGGCAGCTCGTCGACATCGCCATCAAGCATGGCAAGATAGCGGCGCTGGGTTCGCTGCCAGAAAGCTCGGAGACGAAGCAAACCCTCACTCTGGGTGGGCAGGTCCATGTGAGCGCCGGCTGGATTGACGGCCACACCCACTGCTACCCCGCCTCCCCCATCTATCACGATGAGCCGGACAAGGTGGGCGTGGAATCCGGCGTCACCACCGTCATCGACGCCGGCAGCACCGGAGCCGACGATGTGGACGACTTCCAGCGTCTCGCCGCCACCTGCAAGACCCGGGTGCATGCCCTGCTCAACATCTCCCGCATCGGTCTGCTGCGTCAGAACGAGCTGGCGGATCCGGCAGACATCGATCCCGCCCTCGCCCAGGCGGCCATCCGGCGCCATCCCGGCTTCATCGTCGGCATCAAGGCGCGCATGAGCGGCAGCGTGGTGGGTGAAAGCGGTCTGCAACCCCTGCGCATGGCCAAGCAGATCCAGCAGGCCAATGGCAACCTGCCACTGATGGTGCACGTGGGCAACACGCCGCCGGATCTGGACGAGATCGTCGCCCTGCTGGGGGAGGGCGATCTGCTGACCCACTGCTTCAACGGCAAGCCCAACCGCATCCTGACCCCTGCGGGTGAACTGCGCCAGGCGGTGCGTGAGGCGATGCGGCGGGGACTCTTGCTCGACATCGGCCATGGCGGTGCCAGCTTCAGCTTCGAGGTGGCAGAGCTGGCCATTGCCCAGGGCATCCTGCCCCACACCATCAGTTCAGACATCTACTGCAAGAACCGCATCAAGGGGCCCGTCTACAGCCTTGCCCACGTGATGTCGAAGTTCTTCGCCATCGGCATGACCCTGGAGCAGGTACTCGCCTGCGTCACTCACCAGGCCGCCGATGCCCTGCGCCTGCCCGGTAAGGGGCGACTCGAGGTGGGCGCCGATGCAGACATCACCCTGTTCGAGGTGAGCTGCGGCCCCACTCTCTTTACCGATACCGAGGCCGGCACCCGCAACGGTGATCGGCAACTGCTCCCTCTCGCCGCCCTGGTGGGCGGCGCACTGGTTCTGACTCACTACGGGAAATCACACCATGCCTTCTGTGTATGAGAAATACCGGCTCAAACCGGTGATCAACGCCTCCGGGCGCATGACCATCCTCGGCGTATCCACCCCCGAGCAGGAGGTGGTCGATGCGGTCAACTTCGGCCTCGGCCACTACTTCGAGGTGAAGGATCTGGTCAACAAGACCGGCGCCTACCTGGCCGATCTGCTGGGCGTTGAAGATGCGGTGGTGGTCTCCTGCGCCAGCGCCGGCATCGCCCAGTCGGTGGCCGCCGTGATAGTGCGCGGCGACCCCTATCGCCTCGAGCAGTTGCATGCTCATGCCCACGACGTGCCGAGCGACATCGTGCTGCCCAAGGGCCACAACGTGAACTTTGGTGCCCCCGTCGGCACCATGGTCAACCTGGGGGGCGGCAGGGTGGTGGAGGCAGGCTACGCCAACGAGTGCACACCCGCCCAGCTGGCCGCCGCCATCCATGCCAATACCGCCGCCATCCTCTACATCAAGTCCCACCACTGCGTGCAGAAGAGCATTCTGTCGGTGACCGAGGCGGCCGAGGTGGCCAAGGCCCACGGGATCCCGCTCATCGTCGATGCAGCGGCCGAAGAGGATCTGCGTCTCTACTACAACCAGGGTGCAGATCTGGTCATCTACAGCGGCGCCAAGGCCATCGAAGGGCCCACCAGCGGCCTGGTGCTCGGCAGGCGTCAGTATGTTGAGTGGGTCAAGCAGCAGGCCAACGGCATCGGCCGTGCCATGAAGGTGGGCAAGGAGGGGATCCTCGGCCTGACCCACGCCATCGAGCGCTACCTGGCCAAAGAGAAGGAGAGCGGCACCGCCATGGTCGCCAAGATGACCCCCTTCATCGAGCGCCTCAACCAGCTGCCCGGCGTCAGCGCCAAGGTGGTGTGGGACAGCGCGGGGCGCGACATCGCCCGCACCGACATCGCCTTCGACCACCAGCAGATCGGCATGACCAGGGTGGAAGTGGTCTCCCGTCTGCAACAGGGTACCCCCGCCATCTACTGCCGCGGCTACAAGGCCAACGAGGGGCATATCGAGATAGACGTGCGCAGCGTCACCCTGCCCCAGCTCGACCAGATCCACTCCGCCATTGCCCACCTCGCTCAGGAGAACAACTGATGTCTCTTACCCCCAATTACTACCGCGATCGGGTCTGCCTCAACGTGCTGGCAGGTTCCAAAGAGAATGCCGTCGACATTTATGAGGCTTCCGAGGGCCACGTCCTGGTCGGTGTGCTCTCCAAGAACTACCCGGACATTCCCTCTGCCGTCGCCGACATGCAGGCCTACGCCAAGCTTATCGACAACGCCCTCTCCATCGGGCTGGGAGCAGGTGATCCGCGCCAGTCCGCCATGGTGGCCGAGCTGGCCCGCCAGTTGCAGCCTCAGCATGTCAATCAGGTGTTCACCGGGGTCGGGGCCAGCCGGGCGCTGCTCGGTCAAGCTGACACCCTCGTCAATGGCCTTGTCTCCCCCACCGGCATCCCCGGCATGGTGAAGATCTCCACTGGCCCCCTCAGCGCACAGCAGGCTGACGGCATCGTCCCCATCGACACCGCCATTGCCCTGCTCAAGGACATGGGCGGCAGCTCGGTCAAGTTCTTCCCCATGGGGGGACTCGCCTGCCGCACCGAGTATCAGGCAGTGGCCGAGGCCTGTGCCCGACACGGCTTCTGGCTGGAGCCCACCGGCGGCATCGATCTTGAGAACTTCGAGGAGATAGTGCGGATCGCGCTGGAGGCAGGAGTCGAGAAGGTGATCCCCCATGTCTACAGCTCCATCATCGACAGCGAGAGCAGCCAGACCCGGCCGGAGGATGTGCGTACCCTCCTCGCCATGGTGAAGGCACTGCTGGCATAGCAACCCCACAGGCACCGGTCCGATCACTGGGCGGTGCCTGGCTTGTTAATGACCCCCTTGTTAACATCGACCCACCATGCGCGACAGGAGTCCTCACCCCCTCATGACCAAGCTGCCCCACCCCAGACTCCAGCAACTGCTCGCCCTGCTTCACGCCGAGCCTCTGCCACAGGAGGAGCTGGCCCGCCGTCTCAATGTTTCCACCCGCACGGTGCGTACCGACGTGGCGACCCTGAACGAGCTCATTGCCACCCGGGGCGCCCACCTGATCCATCAGCGGGGCAGCGGTTACCAGCTCAAGATCTACAATCAGGGACTGTTCGATGCGCTGCTGGTCGCCCAGGGGCAGGAGAGCCCTCTGCCTCGCACCAGCCGCGAGCGGGTGCTGCACCTCCAGGTCTTGCTGCTGACGGCGGAACAGGGGATCAAACTCGACGAGCTGGCGGACACCTGGTATCTCAGCCGGGCGGCTTTGCAAGGGGACATGACGGAGGTGCGGGAGCGGCTCGCCCACTTCGGGCTCACCATCGACAGCAAACCCAGAGTGGGGATGCGCATTGCGGGAAGCGAGATGGCGATCCGCGCCTGCCTCACCCAACTGCTCTGCCAGGAGCTGCTGCACCAGCATCCGCTCCAGAGCCTGTTGCCCACCCTCTGCCCCAGCAAGACGCTGGAGGTAGTGGGCAACCACATTCACGAGCAACTCGGTCGCCATCAGCTGCGCCTGGCCGACGAGAGCCTGCAGCAAGTCACCGTCTACTGTGCCGTCGCCCTGCTTCGCCAGGCGTCTGGCCACGAGTTGCGCCAGTTTGCCAGCGACGACATCACCCCGCCCCTGGCAGTGGTGGCCCGCGACATCTATGCCGAGCTGCCAACCCTGACGTCACCGGGGCAGGAAGAGATCGCCTGTCTCGCCATCCAGATCCAGGCTCGCCTCACTGCAGAGACGCCCCTGCTCAGCCCGGCCATGGCGGCCGAGAGCGAGCAGCTGACTACGCACCTGCTGGGTTACATCCACCACCACTACCCCTATGACCTGCGCGGCGACCCGCAATTGCGAGCCGACCTGCAGACCCATATCGGCGCCATGCTGCTGCGGGTCAAATACCAGATTGGCAGCCACAATCCCCTGGCGGACCACATCAAGCAGTATTACCCCCTCGCCTACGACATCACCCTGGCGGCCATCTCTGAGTGGATCAGGCAGACCCCCTACCGATTGACCCACCACGAGATCGGCTACCTGGTGATCCACATCGGAGTCGGCCTGGAGCGCCACTACGACATCGGTTACACCCGGCGCCCCCAGGCGCTGCTGCTGTGCGATGCGGGCAACGCCACCTTCCGGGTGCTGGAAGCACGCATCCGGCGGGAATACCCCCAACTGCAGCTGACCACGCTGGAGTCGGTGCGGGACTATGAGGGACTGGTGCGAGTCGAGCAGGATTTCGTCATCAGCACCCTCAAGGTGAGCGAGAAGAATGCTCCCGTGGTACAGGTCTCCCCCTTCCCGACCCAATACCAGCTGGAGCAGCTCGGCAAGCTGGTGCTCGTCGATCGCACCCGTCCCTATCTGCTCGACAAGTATTTCGATGCCGACCACTTCATGGTGCTTGATGAACCCATCAGCCAGGGGATGCTGTTTGATCGCATCTGCAGCCAGCTTGAGGCGGAGGATCTGGTGCAGAGCGGATTCCGGGGATCCTTGCAGGAGCGGGAGCGGATCGTCTCCACCCTGCTGGGGGACGGCATCGCTCTGCCCCACTCCCTCGGCCTGCTGGCGCGCCGCACCCTGGTCTATACCGTGCTGGCCCCCCAGGGGATCGATTGGGGAAACGGCGAGAGCGCTACCCTCATCTTCGTGCTGGCCATCGCCAAGGCGGATTATGAGGAAGCCATGGGACTTTATGATCTGTTTCTGGCACTGATGAACGAAAAAGCCAGCAGAAGTCTGCTGGCTTGTCGGGATTTTGCCGCTTTCAAGGCGCTGGCTCGCAGCGCACCTTGAGCACGCCGAGGCGTATTACTCCTCATTGAAGCCCGAGGTGAACAGCGCCACCACGGCGGCCAGGGCCTCCACCTCTTCGGGGCCCTCCACCTGCACCTCCACCTGTTTGCCCTGGGCGGAGTCCAACATCAGCAGGCCGATCACGCTGTCCGCGTCGGCCTCGACTCCCTCTTCGTTGCGCAGCAGCACGTGGGCATCGAACCCCTGCACCAGCTCGAACAGCATCATGGCCGGTCGGGCGTGAATGCCTAACTTGTTTTTGACTTCTACCGAGGCGGAAACGGTCATCTGAGCATCCTGTGGATCTGTCAGGCGGGGTTTGAACGCTTGTCCAACGTGCGATGGCGGATCTGCACGTTCTTGCCAAGCAACCGGAATGCGCTGGCCAGCCGCTCGGCGATGAACACCGAGCGGTGTTGTCCGCCGGTACAGCCAATCCCGACGGTCACATAGCTGCGATTGTTGCGCTCCAGGTGGGGCAACCAGGTCCCCAGCATATTCTCGATCTGCTGGATGAACAGCATGACATCCGGCTGGCTGGAGAGGTAGTTGGCCACGGGCTCATCCTTTCCGGTGAAGGGCTTGAGCTCCGGGATCCAGTGCGGGTTGGGCAGGAAACGGGCGTCGAACACGAAGTCCGCATCCTTGGGAATGCCGTACTTGAAACCGAACGACTCGAACACCAGCACCAGCTCGTTCTCTTTCTTGCCGAGCACCCGGGTTTTGATGAGCTCGCTGAGATCGTGGATGCTGAGGTTGGTGGTGTCGATGCGCAGGTCGGCGGTCGAGGAGAGTGGTGCCAGCAGGTGGGTCTCTTCCCGGATCGCCTCGTCCAGCGAAAGCTTGTTGCGGGACAGAGGGTGCAGACGGCGGCTCTCACCGTAGCGTTTGAGCAGGGTCGCGTTGTCCGCATCGAAGAAGAAGCTCGAAAACTTGACTCGCCCCTCGTTGCGCACCTGGCTCAGCAGGTTCTCCAGCCTGTCTGCCTGGGCAGGCAGGTTGCGCACATCGATGCTGACCGCCAGCTTGTCATACTGGCTCTCCACCGACACGATCAACTGGGGCAGCAGGTTGACCGGCAGGTTGTCCACGCAGTAGTACCCGAGATCCTCGAGCACCCTCAGGGCCACCGTCTTGCCGGAGCCCGAACGACCGCTTACTACTATTAACTGCATCTTGTCCCCTCACGCCAACGTGGCTGTGTCAGACCCGGCCTCAGGCCGACGTCATGATCTGATAGAGTTCTTCGTCGCTGGTCGCCTGGCGCAACTGGCGGCAGACGGCCTTGTCACCCAGTTTGGATGCCATCAGGGAAAGAGTCTTGAGGTGCTGCTTGCACTCGCTTTCCGGCACCAGCAATGCAAAGAGCAGGTCAACCGGTTGATTGTCGATAGAATCGAAAGGGATGGGCTCGGAGAAGGTCATCAACACGGCGGTCGGCGCGAAGGCGTCGTCAATCCGGCCGTGGGGGATGGCGATACCGGCTCCGATCCCGGTACTGCCCATCTTTTCTCGCGCCAGCAGGCTTTCAAACAGGACCTGGCGGGAAGCGCCGAGGCGCTCTGCGGCCAGTTCACTGATGATCTCGAGCGCGCGTTTCTTGCTGGTACAAGGGACCGCACTCTTGGTGCAGTCCCGACTCAGTATGTGTTCAAGTTGCATAGTTATTTTTGATTTAACTTATCTTTGTGCTTGATGATCTGCCGATCCAGTTTATCCAGCAGGGTATCAATCGCCGCATACATGTCGGCATGCTGCGAATTGGCGAACACCTCTCCCCCGCTGACATGCAGCTTGGCTTCGGCGATCTGGTTCAGTTTTTCGACGCTCAACACCACGTGTACGTTGTTGATATGGTCAAAGTGACGCTCGAGTTTGGCAAATTTGTTGTTCACATAATCACGCAGAGCTTCGGTAATCTCGACATGGTGTCCGGTCAGGTTAATTTGCATAACGTCTTCCTTTTGTTTGCCTAAACCAGGCGTTTGCGCTGATTGGATGGCGGGATCAACAAGGATTCACGGTACTTTGCGATCGTGCGTCTCGCCACCATAATACCCTGTTCGGCCAGCAAATCCGCGATCTTGCTATCACTAAGCGGCTTGGCGGGGTTTTCCGCCGTCACCAGCTTCTTGATCAGGGCGCGAATAGCGGTCGATGAGCACTCTCCTCCTCCCTCCGTATTGACGTGACTGGAGAAAAAAAACTTCAGTTCAAAAATGCCGCGGGGCGTATGCATGTACTTCTGGGTCGTGACCCGTGAAATGGTCGACTCATGCATCTCCACCGCTTCCGCGATGTCGTTGAGTACCATGGGTTTCATGGCCTCTTCGCCGTACTCGAAAAAGCCCTGCTGCTGCTCGACGATGCAGCTGGCCACCTTGAGCAGGGTGTCGTTACGACTCTCCAGGCTCTTGATGAACCACTTGGCCTCCTGCAAATGAGAACGGATGAACTGGGTATCCGTGCTGCTGCGGGCATTGCGCGCCATGGCCGCATAGGCCTCGTTGACACGGATGCGCGGAGCAGAATCCGGATTGAGTTCAACCACCCACTTGCTGCCCTTCTTGACCACGGACACATCCGGGATCACGTACTGGGATTCACTCTGGATGATGCCGTTGCCGGGTCTGGGCTCCAGTTGCTGGATAAGATCCAGCACCTCCTTGAGATCGCTCTCCTTGAGGCGGGTCTTGCGAGCCAGGGTGCGGTAGTCGCGATTGCCGAGCAGGTCCATGTGTTCGCGGATCACCTCTCTGGCTTCCTCGAGCCAGGGCAGGTCCGGCGAATACTGGCCGAGCTGGATCAGCAGACACTCTTGCACCGAACGGGCGGCGATGCCGACCGGATCGAAATGCTGCACCCGCTTGAGCACGGCTTCGATCTCATCCAGTTCGACTTCTACCTCCTCGCTGCTGACTGCAGCCTGAATATCCTCGAGGGTGGCAGTCAGATACCCGGATTCGTCGATGGCATCGATGATGGCAAGCGCGATGGCAGCATCCACATCACTGAACGGGGTGAGCCGCATCTGCCACAGCAGGTAGTCCTGCAGGTTCTCGGTGGTCTCCCCCTGATAGACGCTGTCTTCCCCGTCATGGATGGGGCCTGCACTCTGAGCTGTACCGGCCGAGTAGACCTCGTCCCAGGTGGTGTCCACCGGCAGTTCATCCGGCATGCTCTCCTGGGCCATGGCATCGCTGGAGTCGAGTTGACTGGCGTCCTGTGTCTCTGCCTGACTGGTTTCCTGCGCCTCGTTCTCCTCTTGCTCCAGCAAAGGGTTGTTGTCGAGCGCTTGCTGAATTTCCTGCTGGAGTTCCAGGGTGGAGAGCTGGAGCAGACGAATCGCTTGTTGTAATTGTGGCGTCATGGTCAGGGACTGACCGAGACGCAACTGTAATGTCGGCTTCATCTACGTCGGGATATCCTTATGTTCAGCGAGGCAGTCACCTAACAAAAATGAGGGGTGCCCCCTTACTATAGACTGAATTGATCGCCCAAATAGACGCGCTTGACCTGCTCATCGGCGAGGATATCGGCCGGCGCGCCCTCGGCAATCATCTTGCCGTGGCTGACGATGTAGGCCTTCTCGCACACATCCAGCGTCTCTCTGACGTTGTGGTCCGTAATCAGCACACCCAACCCGCGCTCTTTCAGATGCTGGATGATCTTTTTGATATCGATGACTGAAATAGGATCAACACCTGCGAAAGGCTCATCGAGCAGAATAAATCTCGGTTCTGCCGCCAGCGCCCGGGCGATTTCCACCCGGCGCCGCTCCCCACCCGAGAGGCTCTGGCCCAGGCTGTCGCGGATATGGGTGATATTGAACTCTTCCAGCAACTGTTCGACCTTATCCTCCCGCTCTTCGCGGCTCAACCCCTTGCGGGTCTGCATGACCCCCATCAAGTTGTCGAACACCGACAGGCGCCGGAAGATGGAGGCCTCCTGAGGCAGATAGCCGATGCCATTGCGGGCACGGATATGCATGGGCTGCAGGCTGATGTCCTGCTCGTCGATGGTGATGAGGCCGGCATCTCGCTGCACCAGGCCCACGATCATGTAGAAGGAGGTCGTCTTGCCCGCACCGTTCGGGCCGAGCAGGCCCACGATCTGGCCCGTTCCCACCTCCAGGCTCACATCGCTGACCACCATGCGGCGCTTGTAGCTCTTTTGCAGACCCGTTGCTTTTAACACTGCCATGGCTGTTGTTTCCTACTTCTTCTGATCGGCGGGTTTGTCAAAGTTCTCCACCTGATCCGGCAGGAACACCGTCTTGACGCGCTGGGTGGGCCCCTTGCTCTCGGCAATCATCTTCTGCTTGACGATGTCGTAGCGAATGAGATCGCCGGTCACCTGGCTGTCTTCCTGCTTGAGCTGGCCATTGCCGGTGATGGTCACCAGCCGGTTCTTAAGCTCGTAGCGGATGCTGTTGCCATGGGCATTAACCGGTTTGCCGTTGTCCAGCACCTGGAAGAAGGTGGCTGGGTTGCCATACGCGGTCATGACCTCGGCGCCCTTGTCGCCGGAGCGGATCACCACCACCTTGTCAGCCTTAATCTTGATGGTGCCCTGGGTGATGATGACATCCTCGCTGAAGGTGATGCGGTTGTCCTGCATCTCGGCCACCTGCTTGACAGCATCCACATAGACCTTCTCGGCAAAGTCGGACTCTTTGGCATTCAGGGAACCGCACAGCAACAGGGCCGTGAGGGCCAGATTAACGTTTTTCATTGAAATAAGTGGCATGGCCTTTATCCAGTAACTCGAAATATTTACGTTCCAGGTGACCCTTGAGGCCAACGCCCTCGGTCTGGAACTCCTGGCCCACAATGCTGATGTGCTGGTTGCTTCTCATCCCCTGCGTCACCAGATCCAGCTCCAGATAGGAGGTATCCAGCGTGGAGATGAAGGAGGCGGGCAGCAGACCGTCCAGATGCACCTTGTCACGGAGGATCACATTGTCATCGGTGTTGAGCACCCCGGTTTCGGCCGTCAGCTTCCATTCGGCCGCGCCCTTGTCATCGAACATGTAGACCACCGGCTTGGTGAAAGTGGCCTGCTCGAGCACCTGGTAGTACTCCGCATATTCGGATTCCAGCCGCTCGGTGCGCTTGCCCTGCTCGTTGAAGCGGGTCGTCACCAACTCTCTGGCGGTGAAGTCCGGTTGAAAATTTTCCGTCTTGGTGGTCGGCTCGGGGACCAGCTCGATCTCCCCCAGCTGCCAGGCCGCCAGCGCAGCCAGAAACAGCAGGCCGAACAGCACAGTCTGTTTGTTCATCGCGACGCCTCGGGTTGATAGTCAGCCAATCCCTGGGCCTGCAAGATCAGGTCGCACACCTCGCGCACGGCCCCGACGCCACCGCCAAGCCGCGTCACCAGATCCGCCTTCGCCAGCACAAGCGGATGGGCGTCGGCAACGGCGATACCCAGGCCGCAAGCCTGCATCACCGGTAGATCGATGGTGTCATCTCCCATATAGGCGGCTTGCGATGCATCCAGCCCGAGCTTGGTCAGCAAGGCCTCGAAGTGGGGCAGCTTTTGGTCTGCACCCTGCACCAGGTGCTGGACTCCCAGACTCTTCATGCGATCGCTGACGATGCGGGAGTTTCGCCCCGTGATGATGGCAATCTCGATGCCCGCATTGAGCAGGGCACGCATGCCGGCACCGTCACGGGTGCAGAAAGTCTTCAGCTCTTCGCCGTTATTGCCCATATAGATGAAGCCGTTGGAGAGCACCCCATCCACATCGCACACCAGCAGGCGGATCTGCGCCGCCTTCTCGTACTGGCTGCGCGTCACCGGACCATAGAGGGTCGGTACGTCTTGCATCAAATTACTCCGGCTTTCAGCAGGTCATGCATGTTGAAGGCACCCAGCGGGTGTCTCTCCCCATCCACGACCAACAACCCGTTGATTTTCCTGGTTTCCATCAGCTTGACGGCCTCGGCAGCCATCATCTCAGGCCCTACGGTAACACAGTTCACCGTCATGACGCGGCTGATGGGGGTGTGATGAATATCCACCTGCAGGTCCAGAATGCGGCGCAGGTCACCATCGGTGAACAGACCGGCAAGCAGCCCTTGATCGTCCACCACCGCCGTCATGCCGAGCCCCTTGCGGCTCACTTCCAGCAGCGCCTGGCTGATGGTGGCATCTATCCCCACCTTGGGCAACAGCTCGCCGCTGTGCATCAGATCGCCCACTCGCAACAGCAACCGCTTGCCGAGGGACCCGCCCGGGTGCGACAGCGCAAAGTCATCGGCGGTGAAGCCACGGGCCTCCAGCAGGGCCACGGCCAGCGCGTCCCCCATCACCAGGGTGGCGGTAGTGCTGGATGTCGGGGCCAGACCGAGGGGGCAGGCCTCTTTCTCCACCTTGATGCACAGGTGCACGTTGGCCTCTTTCGCCATGGTGGAAGCAGGATTGCCTGTCATGCAGATGAGTGGAATGCCGCGGCGCTTGAGCACCGGCAGCAGGGCCAGGATCTCGTCGCTCTCGCCGGAGTTGGAAATGGCGATGATGAGATCCCCGGCTGAGATCATGCCGAGATCCCCGTGGCTGGCCTCGCCCGGGTGCAGGAAGAAGGCGGGCGTTCCCGTGCTGGCCAGGGTCGCGGCAATCTTGTTGCCGATATGACCCGACTTGCCCATGCCGGTCACCACTATCTTGCCGCCACAGCGCAGCACCATCTCGCAGGCGCGCTCGAACGCCTCGTCAAGGTACTGGTAGAGTCCATCAATGGCTTGTTTTTCTATGTCCAGCACCGCTCGGGCGCTGCGACGGAAATCGAACAATTCAGACACTTTTTCAGGCTTTACAGACATAAAGGCACAGCTCCGGGCCGAAATTTGCTGCGGGATTATAAAAAAGTCTGCCGAGATAAGCGAATCGGATGCGGAATGGGCGGTCATTGACGCAGGTTGTTACATAAAACTGTCGCGTACTTGGGGGGGAAACCCGCTCAATAGTTGTTCCTCGCTGTTGCTTAGACCTAGACTAGCCCATAAAATTCGCTCTTCATTTATACCGGATGGACAATTGTTTGAACGATGACCTGATCACCATCTCCGACCTGACCTTCAGTCACGGGGATCGGCTGCTGTACGACAGGATCAACCTGACCATTCCCCGTGGCAAGGTCACCGCCGTCATGGGTCCGAGCGGGATCGGCAAGACCACCTTGCTGCGCCTGATCGGGGGCCAGCTCAAGCCTGAGTCCGGTCACATCCTGTTTGACGGAGAAGACGTTCCCACTCTCTCCCGTTCACGCCTGTATGAAGTGCGGAAACGGATGAGCATGCTGTTCCAGAGTGGCGCATTGTTCACCGGCATGACCGTCTTCGACAACGTGGCCTTCCCGCTGCGGGAGCACTCCGGCCTGCCGGAAGAGCTGATCCGCACCATCGTCATGATGAAACTGCAGGCTGTCGGTCTGCGCGGGGCGGCCAAGCTGATGCCGTCCGAGCTCTCCGGTGGCATGGCGCGTCGCGCGGCCCTGGCGAGATCCATCGCGCTGGATCCGGATCTCATCATGTATGACGAGCCCTTCGTGGGGCAGGACCCCATCACCATGGCGGTGCTGGTGAAGCTCATCAAGGAGCTCAACGATGCCCTCGGCATCACCTCCGTCATCGTCACCCACGACGTGAAGGAGGTGCTGAGCATCGCCGACTACGCCTACATCATCGCCAACCGCAAGGTAGTGGCACACGGCACACCGGAGCAGCTGCGCGAGGAGCACAATCCCGAAGTCGAGCAGTTCCTCAAGGGATTGCCCGACGGTCCTGTTCCGTTTCATTTTCCGGCAGGCGACCTGCTACAGGATCTGTGATGTTGACAAGTCAGATAAGCAAGTTGGGCCGCAGCGGTGTGCGTTTCATCAACGCCGTCGGCCGGGCAACCATCATGCTGTTTCATGCACTGGCAGGACGACCCCAGCCACGCAAGCACTTCCCGCTGCTGGTGCAGCAACTGTATGTGGTGGGAGTGCAATCCGTCGCCATCATACTGGTGTCAGGCCTCTTCATCGGCATGGTGCTCTCCCTGCAGGGTTACAACGTATTGAAGGATTTCGGCGCAGAGCAGAGCCTGGGGCCTCTGGTTTCCCTCTCCCTGCTCCGTGAGCTGGGTCCTGTGGTCACCGCCCTGCTGTTCGCCGGTCGTGCGGGCTCCGCCCTCACCGCCGAGATCGGCCTGATGAAGGCCACCGAGCAGCTCTCCAGCCTGGAGATGATGGCGGTCGATCCGCTGCGCCGGGTCGTGGCGCCCCGCTTCTGGGCCGGGGTCATCAGCATGCCGCTGCTGGCCTTCATGTTCAGCCTGATCGGCATCTTTGGCGGCAAGCTGGTTGGTGTCGACTGGCTGGGGGTGGACGAAGGCAGTTTCTGGTCCGCCATGCAGGCCTCCGTCGACTGGCAGGACGACATCATGCAGGGCGCCATCAAGAGCCTGATCTTCGCCCTGGTGGTGACCTGGATAGCGCTCTTCAACGGCTATGATGCCAAACCGACCTCGGCCGGGATCAGTCAGGCGACGACCCGTACCGTGGTTCACTCATCCCTGGCCGTGCTCGGTCTGGATTTTATACTCACCGCAGTCATGTTTGGATAAGGGAAAGATGAAGTTCAGCAAAGTAGAATTTCTGGTTGGCGCCTTCATGCTGGCTGGCATCGCGGCCATTCTGGCATTGGCACTGCAAGTGGCGGGATTGAGTTTCAAACCGGAAGGAGAAACCTATACCCTGCGCGCCCATTTCGATAATATCGGCGGCCTGAAAGTGCGCTCGCCGGTCAAGGTCGGCGGCGTCGTCGTCGGTCGTGTCAGCGACATCACCCTGGATCCCAAGAGCCAGGTCCCCATCGTTTCCCTGCAGATGCAGAAGAGTGCCGGCGAGTTCTCCGAGACCAGCACCCTCTCCATCCTGACCTCTGGCCTGCTCGGTGAGCAGTACATCGGTCTGGCACCGGGGTTCAGCGATGAGGAGATGGGCACCAGCATGCTCAAGGATGGCGACATGATCGAAGACACCAAGTCCGCCATCGTGCTGGAAGATCTGATTGGCAAGTTCCTCTACAGCCAGTCCTCTCCGGCCAACACACCCGCAACCAAGGAGTAACCATGTTCAAGAAGATCGCCCTGATGCTGGGTCTGATGACCAGCATGCTGTTCTCCCTCGTCGCCCGTGCGGATGTCAACACTTCGGACCCCTATGCCCTCGTGGATCAGGCCGCCCAGCAGACCTTTGCCCGCCTGAAAGCCGATCAGGCCCAGGTGAAGAGCAACCCCGATCACCTGCGCGTTATCATCCGCGAGGAGCTGCTGCCCTACGTGGACAACCGCTTCGCCGCCTACAAGGTGCTCGGCAACCAGATCAAACAGACGACCCCTGCCCAGCGTGACGCCTTTGTGGACGTCTTCACCGAGTACATGGTGAGCTCCTACGCCGACGCCCTGGCACACTTTGACAAGCAGACCGTCAAGGTCCAGCCCGGTAAAGCCGCCGAGAGCAACATCACCGCCGTCAACGTCAGCGTGAAAGAGGCCGGCAAGCCGGACATCTTCCTCGAGTTCAAGCTGCGCAAGAACAACAAGACCGGCGAGTGGAAAGCCTTCGACATGGTTGCCGAAGGGATCAGCCTGCTCTCCGCCAAGCAGAACGAGCTGGGCGGCCTCATTCGCCAGAACGGCATCGATGCGGTGATCGCCCAGCTGCGTGAACACAACGCCAAGCCGCTGGTGATCAAGTCATGATCCTGAGCGGTGACTTGCAGGCCCCGCAGGTCAACGATCTGTGGCAACGCCGCGCCGACTGGTGGCAGGACGATCGGCTCGAACTCGGTGCCGTCACTACCCTGGATTCCGCCGGCCTTGCCCTGCTGGTCAAGTGGGCCAAGGCGGCACTGGCACGGGGTGCCACTCCGACACTGGTGGGTGCCTCCAACGATTTCCATACGCTGGCCAACCTCTACGGGGTGGCCAGCCTCTTTCATTCAACCCCGCTCACAACTGAGGACTCATAATGCAAGTCTCTGAAATTGAAGCGATACTCCTCGAGGCTTTGCCATTGTCCGAAGTCCATGTCAAAGGGGACGGCAGTCACTACCAGGTGATCGCCGTCGGCGACATGTTTGACGGCATGAGCCGGGTCAAGAAACAACAGGCCATCTATGCCCCGCTGATGGACAAGATCGCCACCAACGAGATCCACGCTCTCTCCATCAAGGCCTATACCGACGCCGAGTGGAAACGCGAGCGTAAATTCCAGCTGCCCTCCTGATTTGGTAAAGAAGTAAACCATGGACAAATTCAAGATCACCGGCCCCTGCACCCTCTCCGGTGAAGTGACCATCTCCGGCGCCAAGAATGCCGCCCTGCCCATCCTGTTTGCCACCCTGCTGTGTGACGAAGAGGTTCAACTCTCCAACGTACCGCGCCTGAAAGACGTGGGTACCACCCTCAAGCTGCTGGAGATGCTGGGCGCCACCACCAAGGTCAACGGCAACGTGACCGTGCTGACCGGCGCGGTAAACAATCATGTCGCCCCCTACGAGCTGGTGAAGACCATGCGTGCCTCCATCCTGGCCCTGGGCCCGCTGGCAGCCCGCTTCGGTGCAGCAGACGTCTCCCTGCCCGGCGGCTGTGCCATCGGTGCCCGCCCGGTCAACCTGCATGTCCACGGCCTGGAGCTGATGGGCGCGAAGATCGTCATCGAAGAGGGCTACATCAAAGCCCGCGTCGACGGCCGCCTGAAAGGTGCCCACATCCTGATGGACATGGTTTCCGTGACCGGTACCGAGAACCTGATGATGGCCGCCACCCTGGCTGACGGTCGCACCGTGATCGAAAACGCCGCCCGTGAGCCGGAGGTGGTCGATCTGGCCAACTTCCTCAACGCGCTCGGAGCTAACATTCAGGGCGCCGGCACCGATACCCTGACCATCGACGGCGTAGAACGTCTGCACGGTGGCAGCTACAGCGTGCAGCCCGATCGCATCGAGACCGGCACCTTCCTGGTAGGCGCCGCCGTGACCGGTGGCAAGATCACCTGCCGCAACACCGACCCCAGCCTGCTGGAAGCCGTACTGGTCAAACTGGAAGAGGCTGGCGCCCTGATTGAAAAGGGTGACGACTGGATAACCCTCGACATGACAGGTCGCACCCTGAAACCTGTCACCATCAAGACCGCCCCCTACCCGGCGTTCCCGACCGACATGCAGGCCCAGTTCACCGTGCTGAACGCGGTCGCCCAGGGCACCGGCATGGTCACCGAGACCATCTTCGAGAACCGCTTCATGCACGTGCCCGAGCTGGTACGGATGGGTGCCGACATCGAACTGCAGGGCAATGTGGCCATCTGCCGCGACACCCATCAGCTCAAGGGTGCCCAGGTGATGGCGACCGATCTGCGCGCCTCCGCCAGCCTGGTGCTGGCCGGCTTCGTGGCCGAAGGGGCCACCATCGTCGATCGCATCTATCACATCGACCGTGGCTACGAAGACATCGAGCACAAGCTGCAAGGCCTGGGTGGTCGCATCGAGCGCATCAAGGAATAAGCTGGCTTCACCATGAGCCGACGATAAAAAAGGCCCCCTCGCCAGGCGAGGGGGCCTTTTTCATGACTCCGAATGGCGGCACCCCCTTCTCCTCTTGCGGGAGAAGGGGCGGGGATGAGGAGGACAAGCAGACACCCTTTCCCCGAGGGAGAGGGTCAAGGGCTCAGGCGGTCAGCCGCTCCAGCTCGCCGATAAGCCAGATGGCCTCCTGGCGATGGGAGCCGCACACGTCCACCATGGGGCGAAAGCCGCCGCACACCGCCGGGCGCTCCGGCTGACCGAAGATCTTGCACCCCAGGTGCGCATCGAGCTGCACACAGGGCACACCGGCGGGCTTGCCATCCGGCATGCCGGGAATGGCACTGCTGATGCTGGGGGCGATGCAGCAGGCACCGCATCCCTGACGACATTCCATGTGATTTTTCCTCTGTGGGGCACCGCAGTGTAGCAAGGAGTCCGGTTTCTCCTAAGCCTTATCCCTGCCCGGGCACCCTGGCGCCCTGCAGAGCGCAAAAAGCCCGGCACTGCCGGGCTTTTTGCTGCTGGAGTCAGCACATCACAGGATGATGTCGCGTACCACGCTGTCCTTGCGATCCAGGAAGTGGATCGGCTTGATACGACGGCATGAGAGTACGTGACTTGCCGCCACCGCCATCCTCCTGCTTACAGGATGATGTCGCGTACCACGCTGTCTTTGCGATCCAGGAAGTGGATCGGCTTGATACGACGGCATGAGAGTACGTGACTTGCCGCCACCGCCATCCTCCTGCTTACAGGATGATGTCCCGTACCACGCTGTCTTTGCGATCCAGGAAGTGGATCGACTTGATACGACGGATGGTGCGCGATTTGCCGCGGATCAGCAGGGTCTCGGTGGTCGCCATGACGCCGTCGCTGGTGATCCCTTCCAGCAGATCACCCTTGGTGATGCCGGTGGCCGAGAAGATGACGTTGTCATTCTTGGCCAGATCTTCGAGCTTGAGCACCTTGCTCACGTCGATGCCCAGCTCCTCGCAGCGCGCGATCTCCTGTTCACCCAGGGCGCGAACCTCGGGGCTGTCACCCTTGACCTGGTGGCGGGGGATCAGGCGAGCCTGCATGTCGCCGTCCAGGGCACGGATCACCGCCGCCGAGATCACCCCTTCCGGCGCGCCACCGATGCCGTAGAGCATGTCCACTTCGCTGTCCGGCAGACAGGTGAGGATGGAGGCGGCCACGTCACCGTCGGGAATGGCGAACACCCGCACCCCCAGGCCCTGCATCTCCTTGATCGCCTTGTCATGACGCGGCTTGGCCAGGGTGATGACGGTCAGACGGGAGAGGGGCTTGCCGAGCGCCTTGGCCACGGCCTTGAGGTTCAGCTCCAGGGCCTGATCGAGATCGATGGCGCCTCTCGCCTTAGGGCCCACGATCAGCTTTTCCATGTACATGTCGGGGGCCTTGAGGAAGGATCCCTTGTCGCCCACCGCCAGCACGGCCAGGGCATTGGCCTGACCCATGGCGGTCATGCGGGTCCCTTCGATGGGGTCGACCGCGATGTCCACGGCGTCGCCCTGACCCATGCCCACCTTCTCGCCGATGTAAAGCATGGGGGCTTCGTCGATCTCCCCTTCGCCGATCACAATCTCGCCATCGATCTGGATCTGATTGAGGATGTGGCGCATGGCCGCCACGGCCGCGCCATCGGCGATATTCTTGTCACCACGTCCGAGCCACTTGTAGCCAGCCAGTGCAGCCGCTTCCGTCACTCGGGAAAATTCGATTGCCAGTTCACGTCTCATCGCATATCCAACCTTAGGAGCTCGAAAACGGGCGGCATTCTACCACAAGGGCAAACCTTTGCGCGTAAAAGTGGCGACCAGCCACATAAATCCCGGTTTTCATCCCGCTGACATGGAACCGACACGGTTTGTTCATTGCACGGTCACCCGACTGTCATCTGTCACTTCTAGCATGGCCCCGTCTTTTAAAACAAAAGCTTGCAACACAAGGGATCATGATGAAAAAGCTGACAGTAGTAGCATTGGCTCTTACCGCCGCCTTCCAGGCTCAAGCCGTCGAAGTGTACAAAAACGAGAGCACCCTGCTCGACCTCTACGGCCGCATCTACGCCGGCCAGTTCTTCGGCGAGAAGAAAGAGCTGGACGCCAACGGTGACATCAAGAACGAATACAGCGACAAGCAGGGGGCCAACCAGTTTGTCCGTCTGGGCGCCAAGGTAGAGAGCGAGATCAACCCGGGTCTCAAGGCGCTGGCCCAGTACGAACTGCAGATGTACATCAACGACAGCGAGAAGACCGTCAGCGAGAACTCCGACAACCTGCGTACCCGTCTGGCGTTCGCCGGTGTCGGCGCCAACTGGGGAACCGTCACCTTCGGTCGCCAGAAGGGGGCTCCTGGCTTCCTGGCGGACTGGACTGATGTCTCTCTCTCAGATGGTTACGGCAACGAGGCACTGGGCGCCAAGACCGACACCTTCGCCACCAACCGCGCCGGCTCCGTGCTGAAGTACTCCGGTCTGTTCAACGGTTTCCAGGTCGATACCAGCTACAAGTTCGATGGCGGTGACACCGAAGAGACCTCCAGCAAGGACAGCGATGCCGCCTACGGTGCCGCCGTGGCCTACACCTTCCCGTTCAACCTCTCCCTGGGGACCGCCTACAACGTGGGCATCCGCGACAAGAGCGGTGAAGAGGATGCCAAGCTGTGGCTGCTCTCCGCCAAGTACGACAACAAGGCCCTCTACGCTGCTCTGAGCTATGCCGACGGCAGCGACTTCCTGGCCACCGGCAAGGATCACACCGGCTGGGAAGGGGCGCTGGGTTACAACTTCGAGAGCGGCTTCGGCCTGATGGCCCTGTGGAACAAGCAGAAGGTGGAGCAGGCTGGCAAGTCTGACTACGACTCCATCGACTACTACACCCTGGGTGCCCAGTACAAGTTCAACAAGAACCTGCGCGTCATCGGCGAGTACCGCATCAACAACCTCGACAGCCATGACAGCGGCAAGCTCAACACCAAGGATGACTTCCAGCTGGCGGCCCGCTACGACTTCTAAGTCGGCAACCACCTGACGACACGGCGGGCAGAGCACTCTGCGCGCCGTTTTTCATTTGGGATGATCGCGTTGTCACTGAGGCTCAGAGCTTCTTCTGCCAGAACATGGCCCGGCCCACCTCAGGATCGAGCTCATAACCCGCAAAGCCGCTGGCGCGATAGGCAGCCTGGGCCACCTTGTTCCCCTCCAGCACCTCCAGGGTCAGCTTGCAGCAACCGAGCTCCCGGGCGAGCCGCTCCGCCTCCGCCAACAGCTGCTTGCCGATGCCCTGGCCGCGATGGGCAGGGTGCACCGCCACGTCGTGGATATTGAGCAGCGGCTGACAGGCGAAGGTCGAAAAACCCTCGAAGCAGGTGGCAACGCCAGCGGGCTCCCCATCGACCCAGGCCAGCAGCACATGAGCACCGGGTCGCGCGGCCAGTGCTTCGGCCAGATTCGCCTTCACCTCGTCCGCCAGTGCACTGCCGCCCCCCATCTCGTCCCTGGCGTATTCGTCCAGCATCGCGATCAGCGCCTCGCCGTGGCGAGGGTTGTGCAGATCCGCCCTGATGATCTCGACCATGTTTCTCTCCCTGTGTGTTCCGGATGGTGCGCCAAGGCGCGAGGCCACCATGGTAGCGTCCCCTCCGAACCGAACCAAGGTTCCCCCGGCCTTTTCCCCGAGGTTCCAGCCCCCTCAGTGCCTGCCGCCAATGATCTCTTTTTCTTGCATCTTCTCCTTGCAAGGCAAATGAAAATCAATATCATTAGCAACCTCTTGCGATGAGAGAAATCAATAATTACAATTAAATCAACAAGTTCAGGCCGATTGGTCGACAAAGAGTCACACCCAGATGAACCATTCCAACCCCCCGCGCGCCTTGCTGGGCGTCGCCTTGCTGGCGGTTTGCACCAGCCCCCGTGCCGAAGACGAAACTCTGACCGTGGTCGGCAAACGCAGCCAGCATGAAGAGGTCGCCACCGCGACCCGCACCGCCACCCCGGCCAAGCTGGTGCCCCAGAGCATCGAGAGCGTCAAGGCAAGCGAGCTGACCGCCTTCGGCCAGCCCACCCTGAGTGAAGCCCTGACCGGCATCCCCGGCGTCAACGCCAGCGGCGACACCCGCTTTGACGGCGTCACCATCCGCGGTTTCAGCGCCAGCAACGACTTCTACCTCGACGGCCTGCGCGACGACATGCAATACACCCGCGACCTTGGCAATATCGAACGGGTCGAAGTGCTCAAGGGCCCCGCCGCCGTGCTCTACGGCCGTGGCAGCACGGGCGGCATCGTCAACCGGGTCAGCAAGGTTCCCCAGAAGGGGCAGGCCTCCAGCGTCAGCGCCCAGGTCGGCAGCTTCGACAGCCGACGCTTCGCCGCCGATCTCAACGGCGAGGCAGGAGAGCGGGTACAGGTGCGCCTGAACCTGGCCCAGGAGGACAAGGAGAGCTTTCGCGACGACGTGACCAGCAAGCGCACCCTGCTGGCCCCCTCCGTCAACTGGGAGATCACCGACACCCTGAACTGGCTGGTGCAATACGAGCGCAACGAGCACGATCGCACCCCGGATCGCGGCATTCCCGGCGTCGATGGTCGCCCGGCGGATGTCCCCATCGAGAGCGTCTACAGCGACACCCGCCGCGACTTCATCGACGATGTGGCCCAGTCCACCCGCTCCCGCTTCACCTGGGACATCAACGATCAGTGGCAACTGCGCCAGCAGCTCGGCTACACCACCCTCGACAGCCAGTTCGACAATACCTATGTCACCAGCGTCAAGGGTGACAAGGTGACCCGCGCCCGCTGGCAGCAGGATCTCAAGGCCAGCAGCCTCACCAGCAACACCGAGGCGGAAGGCCAGCTGCAAACCGGCCCCATCGCCCATCGTCTGCTGGTGGGCCTGGAGCAAGGCTGGCAGGATCGCACCCCCAAGCTCTACCAGAACGCCAGCCCGATCCCGGCAGGCAACCTCTATGATCCGGGCTCCCTGCCCACCTACGACGGCGCCATGAAACTCTCCAGCGACGCCCATCACAGGGTGCGCGGTGTCGGCCTCTATGTGCAGGATCAACTCAGCCTGGGCGACTGGCACCTGCTGGCGGGACTGCGCCGCGACGACTTCACCGTCACCAGCCGCCGCAACGACCTCGACAAGGAAGAGACCCTCTCGGTCACCAGCCTGAGTCCGCGCCTGGGCCTGGTGTGGAACCCCATCGAGGAGCATGCCTTCTACACCTCCTACAGCAAGACCTTCACCCCGGTGGGCGGTGAGCTTATCGGCATCACCCCGGGGGACAAGAACAACAACCTGGATCCCCAGCACACCCGGCTCTATGAAGGGGGCGTGAAGAGCGACTGGCTGAACGGCCGCCTCGCCACCACCCTCTCCCTCTACCGGCTGGAGATGTACAACAAGCGCAGCAAGGATCCGCTGGATCCCACTAAGGTGATCCTCACCGGTCTGCAGCGCACCGACGGCATCGAGCTGAGCGCCCGTGCCCAGCTGACCGACGAGATCTATCTGCGCGGCGGCGTCGCCATCCAGGATGCCGAGCAGGTCAAGGCAGACGCGGACCTGCAAGGCAAGCGGCCGATGAACGTCTCCCGCCAGAACGGCCAGCTGTTCGCCGGCTACCAGAGCGGCAAGCAGGGCTGGTTCGGCGAGACCGGGGTGACGGCGGTGGGGGATCGCTTCGCCGACAACGCCAACACCACCACCTTGCCCGGTTACGCCCGCTTCGACGCCCGTGCCGGCTATCGCTGGCCCCAGTGGGAAGCCCAGCTGAGCGTGGAGAACCTGACCGATCACGACTACTTCGTCAGCGCCACCAGCGCGGCCCAGATCATGCCGGGCACGCCCCGTCAGCTGCACCTGACCGCCGCCTACCGCTTCTGATCCTCCCTGTTTACCGACCCCTCTGGCCAGCGTTCGCTGGCCAGATTGTTATGAAGCACCGAACGATGACACGCAGAAAACTCCCCCTGCACAACAACAAGTGGGTGCGCCGCATCCACGCCTGGGCCGGCTTTGCCACCCTCACCCTGATGCTGCTCTACGGCCTCACCGGCCTCTGGCTGCAACACAGGGCCGTGCTGCCCCTGCCCGGTCCCCACACCGCCAAATCGAGCGAAGAGATAGTACTGAGCACGCCGCTGGCCAGCCCGGATGAACTGAAAGCCCTGCTGCAACAGCGTTATGCAGACATGTTCGAGGAGGGGCGACCCCAGATCACCCCGCCCCAGACCCTGCCCACACCATCCGGCTCTCTCACCCTGCCGGCCCGCTGGGAGCTGCGCGGCGTCACCCTCAGCCAGAGCGTGGCCGCCAGCTATGTGGAAGGCACTCTGCTGGTGCGCACCGAGCTGCAGCAGGCCAACTTCGCTGCCAGCCTCAACCGGCTACACCGTGGCATGGGCACCGGCCTGCCCTGGCAACTGGTGGGGGATCTGGCGGCCCTGGCCATGCTGCTGCTGGCCCTCACCAGCCTGCTGATGTGGAACAAGCTGCACGGCCCCGCCGGTCGCGGCATCACCCTGCTGCTGCTGGGCGCCCTGGTCACCGTGCTGGTGGCCCTGCTCTAGCCCTTTTACCGACACCAAAACGGGATCCCGCTCCCGGCGGCGGTAACCTTGCCCGCACCTCGGGTAACAAAGGGTAACCGGCCGCCGATGGGGGTCACAGTTGGCGACCAGGCGGCTGGATAGGGAGCACCTACGGCTGATAGGGTGCGCCCAGCTCCCGAACGCCACGAGGAATCATGCGCATCTCCAGCATCGAATGCGGGCGAGTGGTGGCCATCCTGGCCGTGATGACCATCCATCTCTCCCCTTTCAGCAACCCCTTCGACCCCGCCCTGTGGGACGGCACGCCCTACCCTCTGGTCGGGGCCGTCATCAACCAGCTCTGCCGCTTCGCGGTACCGCTGTTCTTCCTGTGCGCCGGTTACTTCTTGCAATCCGCCCTCGCCGCGGGCCACCCGCTGACCGTCGCACTGCGCTACTGCCGACCCCTGCTGGGACTCTGGCTGGCGTGGAGCCTGCTCTACGTGCTGATACCCTTCAACCCGCTCGCGGCGGTGAGCGAGGGCTACCTGCCCGCCATGGCAGGCCAGTGGCAGATGCAGCTCGGGGATCATCTCAACGTCTGGTGGGTGGGCGGCATGATCCACCTCTGGTTCCTGCCCGCCCTGATAGTGGCGGTGCTGATCCTGGGGCTCTGCCAGCAGGCCCGCCTGCCAAGGCTGGCCCTGCTGCTGGGGGCCCTGCTCTACGCCCTGGCCCTGATCGGCGGCTCCTATGGCCCGCTGCTGCCGGGGGGCGAGTGGGCCCTGCTGACCCGCAACGGCCCCTTCTTCTCCTTGCTGTTCGTGGCGCTTGGCGCCGAGCTGCGCCTGCGTGCCTGGCAGCCGGACGCCAGGCGCTGCGCCCTGATGATGATGGCGGGGATGGGGCTCTACGCCCTGGAGGCCGCAGGTCTGCTGCGCGTTGCCGCCGTCCCCCTCGCTCGTCATGATTTCCTGCTGGGTTCGCTCCCCTGGGCGCTGGGGCTGTTCGGCCTGCTGCTGGCCAACCCCGCATGGGGCAAAGGCAGCTGGCTGGAGCGCCAGGCACCCAAGGTGCTCGGCCTCTACTGTCTGCACATGATGCTGGTGGTGTGGCTGATGATCTTCGGCCCCCAGGGCAAACAGGTGTGGTGGGAACTCCTCAAGGTACCCGCGCTGCTGGCGCTCACTCTGCTCGGCTACCGACTGCTGGCGACCACCGCCCTCAGCCGCTGGTTGCTGCGGGCTCGCTAGAAACAGGACCCTGACCAGCCAGCAGATCAACGTGGTTCAGCGCAAAATCGTGCATCTGCTGAAGCAGGGGGATCAGGGCGACGCCAAGCGGGCTCAGGCTGTACTCCACCCTGGGCGGTACGTCGGGGTAGAGGGTGCGAATGATGACACCGTCGCTCTCCAGCTCCTTGAGCTGGGCGGTGAGCACCTTCTGGCTCACCTCGGGCAGGCAGCGGCGCAAGTCGCCAAAGCGCAGGGTCTGTTCGCGCAGATGAAACAGAATGGCCGGCTTCCATTTGCCGGTCAGCAGGCGCAATACCTGATAGGCGGGACAGGGCAGTGAGGGCACGGTATGGCTCGTGAGTGGTTACTTTGCGGTAACTATGCCACGAAAATGTGCCTTCTTGCAGCCAAGATGCTGGCTTCCTATGATGCGGATTCCGTCAATCAACGCCCACGAGAGGTTTATCATGCCCAGCCTGCTGCAAATCCATTTCAACTTCCCCGCCGAGATGATGGGACCGGCCCTCACCGCTGCGGCCATGCCGCTGGCCGACTCCATCACCCGGGAGCCGGGCTTCATCTCCAAGATCTGGACCGAGAACCCGCGCACCGGCGAGGCGGGCGGCATCTATCTGTTCGAGGATGAGGGGAGCGCCCTCGCCTACGCCACCATGCACGAGCAGCGGGTGCTCGCCATGGGCGCCAGCGCGGTGCAGTACAAGGTGTTCGACGTCAACGAGCCCCTCAGCCGCGTCACGCGCGGTCTGGTGTGATCCCCTCGCCCAGCAGTAACCGGTAGCTTGTATCCTGCTGCCAGATGAAGCCCAGCCGCTCAAATAGCCGCTGGCTGGGCAGATTGTCCGGTTCGATATCCGCAAGCAGGGTGACGATGCCAAGCTGGCGGGCATAGGCGATCAGGGCGCTCAGCGCCTCCCCCATCAGACCTTGTCCCCAGTGGCTGCGGGCCAGCATGCAGCCCACCTCCGCCTGGCGCAGGCTGGCGCCGGCCGCAAAGCTGTGCAAGCCGCAGGTGCCCACCAGGCGGCCGCTGCCGCGTAACACCAGCCCCCACTCCAGCGACTCGCCGCCAGCCAGCAACCGCTCGACGCTAGCCAGCATCTGCGACACGGTGGCAAGGGAGGGAAACGGCGGCTCCCCGACGAAGCGCATCACCAGGGGATCCCCGTAGATGGCGAAGAGATCGGCAGCATCCCGCCCATCGAAGGGGCGCAGTCGCCCCCTTGGGGTCAGCAGTACGGGCAGTTCACGGGGCAGGGATGGCACGGAGTTGTATCGCCTTGTCTGGTCAAAGGAGTCCAATCATGAGGCTCAGAACCTCAGGGTCAAGCCGATATTGGCCTGCCACTGGGTGATCAGCTCCCCTCGCACCCGAAAGGCGCAGATCTCGGGGTTGCAGAGAAACTGGCTGTCGTCGTTGACCAGGGCACCATAACCGCGCACCTCGGCCCGCACGGCCAGATGTTCGGTCAGGCGCGGCTGCACCCCGAGGGCCAGGGACATGGAAGGGGCCGTCTCGCTGTCGTAGGCATCGAAGCGGGTGACCCCGATCCCGGCGCCGATATAGGGGGCCATCAGGTTGTCCGAGAGAGTCAGGGCCCCGGCAAACTGCAGGGTGTCCACCGTCAGCCTGTCGGGCAGTTCGGGGGACACCCGGGTCGACTGGTGGCTGTAGAGCAGCTCTATCATGCCAGGGTCGTCCACCTCCCTGCTGATGAAGAGCCCCCAGCTGCCGGAGCGCTCCCCTTGCAGGGTGTCGATGTCGCTCCCGTGCGGCGTGGGGGCCGGCTCGTCCATGGCCCGAAAGTCGATGGCCGAGCTGTATCCCGCAAAGGGAGTCAGCTGCCAGCCCGTCGCCGGGGGCTCGGCTGCCCAGCCCGCCAGGGGCAGCAGCAGCCCAGGCACCATCCCCATCGCTCCTCTCATGTGCTCATCCTTTGGTGAAAAGACCTGCGCAAAGCATATCAGAGCGCCCGTCTCCCACACTGGACGGGGGCTGTACCAGCCCCGTTGCCCCGCTCCCGATGGAAAAATCTGTGATCCCCGGGGTTATTCATCCGGGATTAACCTCGCCCCCGTAAGCTGACGGCGCCACAGCGGTGGCATCAACAGACGAGGATCTCAGGAATGGTTGCCGCGCAACTCAACGACCCCCAAAGCACGCTTTCCGATACCCTGAGGGCCACCGCCCACGCCATCGAGGAGAGCCACATCAGCCTGCGCCAGATGCTGGCCCTGGTGGGCGAGCAGGGCATGCTGCTGTTTTGCGTGCTGCTCACGGTTCCCTTCCTGCTGCCGGTTTCCATTCCCGGCGTCAGCACCCCCTTTGGCCTGCTGATCCTCTTCATCGGCATCGGCATCACCCTCAACCGGGTGCCCTGGCTGCCCGCCTTCCTGATGGAGCGCCGCTTCGCCGCCGAGCACCTCAAGCCGACCCTGCACAAGGGGGCGGATCTGCTGGCCCGCATCGACCGCTTCATCCGCCCGCGCCTGCTCATCCTGACCGGCAGCGTGACCATCAACCGCTGCAACGGCCTGCTCATCATGCTGGCCGCCCTGCTGCTGATGCTGCCGCTGGGCGCCATTCCCTTCACCAACGCCATGCCCGCCTGGGCCATCCTGCTGCTGACCATCGGCATGTTGCAGCGGGACGGGCTCTTCGTCGCCCTCGGCTATGCCCTGGTCGCCGCCACCCTGGTCTGGTTCAGCGCCCTGGCCATCGGCCTGCTGATGGCGGGGCAGAATATCTCGACCCTGTTCGGCTGATCTGGTTCGGCCAAATGAAAGAGGGCGACCCCGGGTCGCCCTCTTTCCTGTTCACTGCGCCCCTCAGGGCGCCCCATCGTGGGCCACCCGGTTGCGCCCGCCCCGCTTGGCCCGATAGAGCCACTCGTCCGCCCGGGCCAGCACGGTGCCAAGATCCTCTCCCGGCCGGATCAGGGTGGTGCCCAGGCTCACGGTCACGGGGGCGGGATCCGGCGCCATAGCCGCCACTGCGGCGCGGATCCGCTCCGCCACCTTCAGCAATATCCCCTCGTCGATCTGCGGCAGCAGGATCAGAAACTCCTCGCCACCGCTGCGCACGAAGAGATCCTCCCCCCGCAACTGGGCAGAGACGCACTCGCAGACCCGGCACAAGACCTTGTCACCGGTCTGGTGGCCGAAGCGATCGTTGATCTGCTTGAAGTGATCGAGATCCAGCATGATGAGGCCGGTGAGATGCTGCCCCTGCACCCTGTGGTGATACTGGTCGAAGAAGAAGTGGCGGTTGTAGAGGCCGGTGAGCTGATCCGTCTCCCCGAGCCGCTTGAGCCGCTGTTGCAGCTCGTGCTGGCGGGTGATGCTGCGTGTCATCCAGGCCACCGCCCGCTTCCCCTCATATAAAGAGGGCAAGGGCGCTATCTTGCCCTCGAAACGCTGCATTCCCTGGGGCCCGGCGTCGGCGTCGATGCCGTCCACCTCGGCGGGGGAGAGGTCATACTCCACCACCTGCACCTGGCCGCTGGCGAGGGCCTGAGCCACCTGCGCCATCACCCACTGCGCCTTGTCCTCGGGCAGCACGTCCAGCAGTTGTCTGCCGATCAGCGGGTTGCCGTTCTGGTAGGACTGCTGCTCCATCCCGCCGATGTACTCGATGTAGTAGCCATCTTCGCTGAGGATGAAAACGGGATCCGGCAACTGGGCCATCACTTCGTAGAGTTGTGCCACTGAGAGCGCCATCCGAGCTCCTTGCTATCCGTGGGAGTGGGTCCCTGTACTCCTGTTATACAAGACTCATGGAGTATCGCACAGGGGCAGAAAGCTGCCTGCCGGGCGGGAAGGATGCGGTCGGTGACGTGCTCACCGGACAAGCCTCCGGCAAAGTGAATGGTAGCAATCGGGGATGCTGTCAGAACCAGAGCTGTCAGACAGTCAGGAAGGTTTTTTTGCCTTCAGGCAGTGCGACATGCCAACCCCTGTGACGTCAGGGGCGCCACAGGGGTATTCCCGCCCCCGGACAAGGGGGGCAAGGCCGGATCCCGGTCAAGAGGGATCCGGCGAGCCGGCATCAGCGGGCAGCGGATCGGCTGGCATTCCAGAGCAGTTCACCGCTCTTGAGATCCATCAGGCTCATGGCGAGCCGGTAGCGGCCCCCTTCAGAGAGGAGATCCCCGTAGAGCATGTAACCCGCCCCGGTCTGGCGACCCAGACGCACCAGGGAGGCGGGGTTCATGCCCCCCTGCTGGTATTCGAGCTGACCCGTGATGGCCGCCACCTGGCCCGGGTCTGCGAAACGAAAGCCGCTATTGGCCTGAATGCGCTGGATCATGGCCACCGCCAGGGGCTGGGTGCTGAAGGGCTCACCTGTACCGTTCTGGGGCGCCATCAGCAGCAGTACCGGGCTGCTGCCCGCCAGCGCCTGCACATCGGCGGCCTTCAGGAAGTCATCGGCCAGGGCGACCGCCAGCCCCGTCGGTGCCACGGGTTTGGGAGCTGGCACCGGCTCGGCCTTGTCAGGCTCGGCCACGGGTTTCTCTGGTTTGGTCACCGGCTTGTCCGGCTCGCCGACCGGCGCAGGCGTCCCCCCATAGGGATTGACCGCACATCCGCCCAGCAGCAGGGCACCCACCATCAACAAGGAACGCAGCTTCATCTTTTCTCTCCGCCAGAAGTGTGCAAGGCGCACTTCGTCCATCATCCATTTTGACGGAGCCAGACTCCGCCGCCCCTCCATGCTAGAGACAAACCCGCCCCGGGTCGATGCGCACATGGGCAGGGGGCGACAGAGACTGGCGAAGCGGAGGGCACAAAAGGGTGGCAAGGCTCCACCCGATTCCGTTAGGGTAGCCAGAGCCCGGACCCCAGAGGAGCCCCCATGCACGGACCCGATCCCGCCAACCCCCACCCTATGAACGGCTTCCCCCAGGTGTGCTTTATCAAGAACACCATCAAGGGACCCAATATCGAGGTGGGTGACTACACCTATTACGACGATCCGGAGGATGCGGCGGGCTTCGAGCGCAACGTCCTCTACCACTTCCCCTTCATCGGCGACAAGCTCATCATCGGCAAGTTCTGCGCCATCGCCCGCGGGGTCAAGTTCATCATGAACGGCGCCAACCACCAGACCTCCGGCTTCTCCACCTATCCCTTCTTTATCTTCGGCAACGGCTGGGAGAGCGCCGCCCCGGCCCCTGGCAGCCTCCCCTACAAGGGGGATACCGTCATCGGCAACGATGTCTGGATAGGCTATGAGGCCCTGATCATGCCGGGGGTCAAGGTCGGCAACGGCGCCATCATCGCCGCCCGCTCCGTGGTCACCGGTGACGTGCCCGCCTACGCCGTGGTCGGCGGCAACCCCGCCAAGGTGATTCGCTATCGCTTCGACGACGACACCATCGCCCGTTTGGGCGCCCTCGCCTGGTGGAACTGGCCGGTGGAGCAGATCAGCCGCAACCTGCCGCTTATCAGCGGCGGCGAGATAGCCGCGCTGGAAGCGGCAACCCCATAGAGACAATCACCATCAAGCAGGAAGCACTATGCAACTCACCCCACCCCAACCGCCTCAGGACGATGAGATCGAAGCGCTGCGCATTGGCCTCTCGGGCTACAACAAGGATCACGCCGGCACCCATCTGCGCGAGCGGATCGCCAGCTTTATCAAGGATGAAGAGGGCAAGGTTCACGGCGGCATCATCGCCGACATCAAGTGGGGCTGGCTGCACGTCGACTGGCTCTGGATCGACGAACGCATCCGCCGCGATGGCTGGGGCGCCCGCCTGCTCGGCGCCATGGAGCAGTACGCCCAAAGCCAGGGCATCACCAACTACCATCTGGAAACCACCAGTTTTCAGGCTCTCCCCTTCTACCAGAAGCAGGGTTACGAGGTCTTTGGCCAGCTGCCCGATATGCCGCCGGGGCATATCAGTTACTTTCTGAAAAAGCAGGATAAGTGATGACATTCCAGCGCCTTACCAATGCCAATATCGTGATCCACCCGTTCGAACCTGCCGATGCCGACGAGTTTGTCCGCGCAGCCCACGAATCCATCGAGACGGTCGGCAAATGGATGAGCTGGTGCTCACGTTCATTTACTCGGGAGAGTGCACTGGAGTGGTTTGCCAGCTGCGAGCAGGATTGTGCGGCGGGACGCGCCTTTGATATGGGCATTTTCTGCGCCACCACCGGCCAACTGCTGGGTGGCGCAGGTATCAACCAGCTGTCGCCCCATCATCGCTACGGCAATATCGGTTACTGGGTACGCCAATCCCGCCAAGGCTGCGGCATCGCCCGACAGGCGGTCGCCCTGCTCCGTGACTTTGGCTTTCAGCAGTTGGGACTATTTCGGCTGGAGATAGTGATGGGGATCGGCAACAGCGCCAGCGAAGCGGTTGCTATGGCCGCAGGGGCAACCTTTGAGTGCCGGGCAAGGAATCGTATCTTCCTACATGGCCTGCCTATTGATGCGCATATCTATGCCCTTGTTCCCGCAGGCTGATATCTGTCAGGACGTAGCCTGTAGCGCCATCTAAATTGAGGCAGCATGTAACCTGAGTCAAAAATTTACTATGGACCGGTCGCAATTACGGAGATTCCTGAATGACCGATTCATTCAAGATTTACAACAAGTCTATAAAAGTTCCCTACGGGTCTCCACAAGAGTAAACTCTCTCACATACAAATAGCATTTTAATTTTTTAAAACTAATAGATAGGACTGAAACTGTGGCAAGACAACCTAACACGGTAAAAACCATTACAGGGCAAACTATAAACTCCATAAACATTAAAAAATTAAAATGCCTAAACGATTTAAATGAATTGACATTTACCCCTCATGCATTGACCGCGATCTTAGGGCCAAATGGAAGTGGAAAATCATCCATCTTACATGCCCTCGCAGGTGTTTATATGCCAGAGAAGGACTTTCCAGGCGAAGACAACAAACTAGGTGATTTTTTTCCTAGGGAAGGTGCGAACAAGTCCCTGATATGAGATCATGTTTGTCATCTGGAGCCATGGAGCAGGGTTCATCATGAGTCATCAACTTACCTTCGCCGACAGTGAATTCAGCAGTAAGCACCGTCAGACCAGAAAAGAGATTTTCTTGTCCCGCATGGAGCAGATCCTGCCATGGCAAAACATGGTGGAAGTCATCGAGCCGTTTTATCCCAAGGCTGGTAATGGCCGGCGACCTTATCCGCTGGAAACCATGCTACGCATTCACTGCATGCAGCATTGGTACAACCTGAGCGATGGCGCGAT
>NZ_JBFODJ010000014.1:0-2767 GCF_040908265.1 Aeromonas sp. R5-1 | reverse complement strand
GCATGCAGTGAATGCGTAGCATGGTTTCCAGCGGATAAGGTCGCCGGCCATTACCAGCCTTGGGGTAAAACGGCTCGATGACTTCCACCATGTTTGCCATGGCAGAATCTGCTCCATGCGGGACAAGAAAATCTCTTTTCTGGTCTGACGGCGCTTACTGCTGAATTCACTGTCGGCGAAGGTGAGCTGATGACTCATGATGAACCCTGTTCCATGGCTCCAGATGACAAACATGATCTCATATCAGGGACTTGTTCGCACCTTCCCTTACGCATTTTCCACTCACCTTCGCCGTAAACCTTGAGCTCGGTGGAGTCGATGACCAGGTGTGTCACTGTCCCCTTGCTCGGTGCCCGGTAGTTGATTTCCACCGTCTTGGCCCGCTTGCTGATGCAGCTGTAATCGGGTGATTTCAGTGGCACAGCCATCAGTTTGAACAGCGAGTTAATGAAACCTTCAAGTGCGCGGAGGGGTAGATTAAAGAGCCCCTTGAGCATTAAAGCCGTTTCGATGGCTGTGTCGCTGTAGTGAAACCCTCTACCTCTGCGCCCATGGTGGATATGGCAATGCCATCGCCGGATAGCTGACGCATCCATCCAGATAGTCAGAGAACCACGTTGTACCAAAGCCTGATTGTACTGTTTCCAGTTGCTGATCTTGTGTTTTGGCTTGCCCATCTGACGCTCCTGGGGGTGAACCTAAGAGATCAGATCACTGAACTGCCGAATAGTTCCCTGATTTGAGCAACAACGCCAGTGAGAGCTGCCAAAGCTCAGCAGCACGTCGACCACTTGTTTGCTGATCCCACGTTGCTGCATACGCTGCAGTGCATGCTGGCTGTACATTGCGCTCTCCTTTGCTCTACACAATTGGTGCTGCCAGTATATGTCGCCTGTATACTCATGCCGATACTGGTTACATTCACATGTCGCATTTTGGAGCACATATGACCGCTGGGGCGCTCACCTGGGATCAGACTTTGCGTTTTCGACTGCTGGAGATCGTGTTGATGTGGGAAGGCCGCCTAACCACCAACCACCTCTGCACTGCCTTCAACATTGGCCGCCAGCAGGCGTCGAGGGATATCAACCGCTATATCCAGGAGGTCTCGCCACAAGGGCTGGAGTACGACCGCAATCTCAAGGGCTACAAACCTACCGCCCAGTTCAGCCCTCGCTTTAGCGAAGGCAAGGTGGATGAGTATCTGTTGCTGCTGCACCGAGAGAAGCAGCATCAGCGCCAGCATGAGGCAGGTGTCTTGGCGCTGCCACTGATGGACCTGCGTTACGGCCATATCGAGATCCTGGATGTGCCTAACCGCCATATCGACCCCGTCATCGTACGCGGTCTGGTGCAGGCGGCCCGCAGCCAGTTACGGGTGGATGTGGATTATGTGTCGCTCAGTTCGGCCGAGCGTAGCGGGCGCAATATAGTTCCCCATACCTTGGTCTATGACGGCATTCGCTGGCATGTGCGGGCGTATTGCGAGAAGAAGAGGGATTATCTGGACTTTGTGATGAGCCGCTTTCGGGGCAAGCCGGAGCTACTCGACGCTTCGGCCCACGGTCGAGATCAGGATCTGGAGTGGAACAATCGGGTGGTCGCTGTGGTGACCCCCAATCCCTGTCTGGGTGATGAACAGCAGGCCATTATCGCCAGCGACTATGCGATGACCGACGGCAAGTTGCTGATAGAACAGCGCGTCCCCTTGATGCATTACGCCCTGGAGCGGATGCAGGTGAGCTACAACGGGGAACATGCTAATAATCCCCTGCTCTACCCACTGGTGCTCGCCAACCGGGAGGAGCTGATCCAGCAAGGCTGTGTCTTTAAGCTCAAGAATGCAGATTTGCAAATTTCATAGCGGGCTGGTGCTTTGTAGTGGCCCAGCTCACGACGCCACTACGAGCACCTGACTGTTTATCCGTCATTCCACCCGACCAAAACGATCAGGGTCGGCTGGCACATAATCGTCCTCAAATATATTCTGCGAGCGATGGCTTTGACGCAAAGACGCGAGCGTCTCAAAGAAACAATCTTCACAGAGATGCACTTCGTATCTCTCGCCATCGTGCCGTACCGAGCCATACCCCCAGTGGGCTGACAATGTGCCGTATTCCTGTGCCATTGTCTTTGTCGTGCTGTCACCACACACATCACAGATCACATCTACGACCTGCTCCGTCGGAACTATCGCTTTTACCAACATATTGCTCCCGCATTATCTCAACACGCAACCTGTTTACCCCCGGCAAGAGCCCCATCGGACGTTGTGGGTGATGCCATCTTGCCAGCTCTTCTTTAAAACCGGTTTAAGCCCACGACCACGCCATCAATCCAGCCGCTTGTAAATCCGCGTATCGCTGGTCGATTTCCGAAACCAGTAAAAATCGGGCAATCCTGCAAACACCCTGCGCCAGTTGAATACTTCGGCCGATAATCGATCCGCCATCTTGACGATAGTCTCCGGCATATACTGGATAAGCGGCTTGCCAATCGATGCGGACAAGCAGGCCGACAGGGCTTCAAATGCCCGGGGATCCTGGCTCATCAGACTTTGCAGGTGTGGCTCCAACTTCATGAAGTTCAGGGCTTCATGCTGGGAGCAGATCCCCTCTCCGGCTTCCACGTTGTAGTAGAGGTAGAGTTTGCCCACATCGTGCAGCAATCCCCCTAAATAGCTGTTCCGAATAGTAGATCACCGGAGGAAGGGAACTCAGTCCAGTTTGTGCGATCTGATTAGTCGCTAAACAAAACAAGCCACACC